>MWAR01000039.1 GCA_002068715.1 bacterium ADurb.Bin374 | reverse complement strand
GTCCTCGCAGCCGCAGCCGCCTTTCTCGAGAAGCTTCCCGAAAACAGCCTGATCGATCTGATCGATTTCGACACGAAACCGAAACAGATTGCCGCCAAAGGGCGGCCGGCCCTGCTCAAGGCGCTCAGGAACATCAAGCCGGACGGGGCGACGGCCCTCAACGACGCGGTGCTGATGGGCCTCGGTCGCGCATCGGGGCATGACCGACCGGCGATCGTGCTGTTGACCGACGGTTTCGATGCGAATCATAACGATACCGGCCCCGGCAGCAAGGCCACGCCGGCCGAGATGTTCGAGGCCGTCCAGGCAGCCGGCATACCGATTTTCACGATCGGGTACGGCAAGAAGCCGGATGCGGCCACCCTGCGCCGCCTTGCCGAACTGTCGGGAGGCTCATTCCATCGGGCTCAGGCCGACTCGGTCGGCAACGTCTTCGGCCAACTCGATGCGATTCTCGGCCGCGAATTCGAGATGACATACCGGCGGCCAGCCATCACGGCGCCCAGCGATGTTCCCGTCGTTTGCATCGTGCAGGACGTCAGCGGCTCGATGAACATGCCCCCCAGTCCCGAAGGCGACACCGGCTACCGCATGGAGGAAGCCAAGGAGATCCTGCGCGGTTTCGTGCGCAATCTGCCGGCCGGCGCGGTCGCGCAGGTGATGTCGTATAATATGTATACCGATATAAATCAGGTCTGGACGGACAACCGCGAAGCGCTGCTGCGCGGGATCAGCGACATGAAGGCATACGGCGGCACCGATACGCTCGGCGCGCTCGATGCGGCGTTCCGGAGTCTGAAGGCCGTTCCTTCCAGCCGACGGTATCTGCTGCTTGTGACGGATGCCGACATGCCGTCAGTCACAGGGGACGAGGATGCCCAGGCCATTCTCGGCACGTTCCGGGATGCCGGTATCGACTGCACGTTCGTGGGCATGGTCAGGAACGATCAGCGCGGCTGTTTCGACGAGGCTGCCAGCTTCACGCGCGGATTTGCCGCCGTCTCGGAGGACCCGACCGCGATGCGCGATGCCGCCGATCGGCTTGGCAGGCGGATTGCCGCCGCCGCGGCCGGCGATACGCGACTCGAAGTGCGCCTGCTGATGACGAAAAAAGGGCCGGACGGAGCGGTGATGCAGATGGGCGATGCCGACCTGTTCCGGCTGCCGCCATCGCCGCAAACGGCCTCGGCAAGCGTCAGCGGCGTGAGATACCGATTCGAAGGCGAATCCGGTCTTGCGATGGCGGTCGGAGCCGAAACAAGCAAGGTGCCGGCAGCGGCTTCAGGCCCGAACACCGTGTCCGGCTCGGCTTCGGATGACTGGGAGGTCGAACGACGAATCGGCCTCGATTCAACTGCCTCGAACGCGGCGATGAAGATCACGGCCACGGAACTGGTGTTCCTGCGCTCGATCCAAGGCATCCCCTGCCCAGATCAGGAGCGCCTCGTCGCGGTCGGGGTGAAGCTCGAGAACATCCTTCCCGAGCAGGACGTCATCGTTCTCGAAGGCTCGGATGCGCACCCGGCCGGCATCGTGGGCGGCCCGCAGGGAGGCAGAACGACGCGGGGAACCCCGGTCTATGTGATCGACAACCTGCGGCAGCATCTGTTCCTTTCGTGGAACGGCGGCAGCGACGCGCAGGTCACGGATTTCTCGTGGCTCGTGTCCGAACCGCTACTCACGCCTGGCCGCGAGGAGATCGCCCTCCGGCCCGGCGAGCCCATTCGAGGCCACGTCGTGTTCCGCGTGCCGGCCGAAAGCATGGATGCGGCAGTGCTGCGGTTCTTCGATGACACCAACGGTCGCATCACCCTGACGCTGGCAGGAGAGGCCCGGCCCACGGCAGACGTGGCGACGGCCACCCCCGTTTCCGGCAGCGGCCCCGGCCGCCTGTATGACGGGGTCGAGATGCGCGTGGTCGCGATCGAGGATCGAACCGAGCCGCAACTCGAGACGGCCGAGCCGCCGCAGATTCTGCGGGTGCTGACCATCGAACTCACGTCGCGGGTGTCGGCACTGTTCAGGCTCGATCCGCTCACCACGTTCACCTGGCTCGGCCACACCCCGGCCGGACCGGTCGCCATACCCGTTTCACCGCTTACAACACGAATTCCCGGTGGCTGGCGCGAGTCGCTGTTTCTGACGCCCGGTGGAACGAGCCGCGCCATGCTCGCCTTCGCCGTTCCCCAGCCACTGGCCGCAGCCACGCGCGGAACGCTCGCGGCCCGTGCCGGCGATGCCGCCTTCGATCTCGCGCTCGGCGACACGGCGCTGCCCCCCGTTCAGAAGCCTCTCGGGACAGGTACCGGCGACGGGGTGGCGATTCGAATCAACGGCTTCTGGAAAACCGATGAGGGGACTTTTGCCGACGTGACGTTCTCGGATGTGAAAGACGGCGCCGGAACCTCTTTCGAGCACGGGCTCGCCATCCGTACCGGCAACGAGTCGGCGCCGGTCACGGGTGATCTCGCCGAGACGCACCTGTTCGGGTTCGGCCCCACCGTTGTCGTTCCCGACGGTCAGGAAAGGCGTGGCCTGATTGCGCTGGAGCCGGCATCGGAAAACGCCAGACTTGTTTCCGAACCGTTCGGTCTCGACATCCCGATCACGCTCGCGCCGCTTCCGAAAGAACTTTCCTGGATTCTCGCGACCCGACAAGCCATCGTTGGCTCTGGGGATGCAGAGCAAGGGCTCGACGAAACCATTCGTCGCAAGGCCCTCGCGCTTCAGGAAAAGCGTGCGGCCGCCGGCTGGACCAGGCCCGGCCAGGGGAAAGGCGCCATCGTCGGCGTCGGAACGGCTTCCGCGACGTCCCCGATCCCCTCCGC
>MWAR01000038.1 GCA_002068715.1 bacterium ADurb.Bin374 | reverse complement strand
GTAGACGTGGGCTGTCGGATACTGGACGGGATCCCATGTGGCCGTGGCTTCGATCGTTAGATAATCGCCGATGATGGCAATCGAATCTGTAGTCGGAGCGTTGATCTGCGTTATGGTTGCCCGCGGAGCCGCATCCATTCCAGGCAGGCGGTTGTCCATGGAAAAAAGGCCCGTCGAAGCAGAGCCCACATTCATACCGTTGTCTATGGCCGTTATATCGACCTTCATGGATCCGACGTATCCCGTCATCGGGGGGCTCGACGCGACGGTGAAGACTCCCTCGTATGTCGTGCCTCCTGTCAGGGTGAGAGGAAGCGAAGTGCCGCCGAGATACGTGCAGGAAGCGGTGACCGTATCGCCATCATTCTTGCTCAATGTCGCCTGAACGGTGACCTTCGTGCCTGGACGGGCAAGACCGGCCGGATTGAGAGTCACGTTCGTGGATGTGATGAGCGGAGGTTCGGAATCGATCGCCACATTGGTCAGTACGATCGCCGTCGTGGCGTTCCCGTTGGGGTCGGTTGCCAGGAACGAAAGATTACCCGTCTGGTCAACCTGCTTGGTGATCGTATAATTTCCAGTATGTGGATTCTCGGTCGACAGCGTGACGTTCCCGAACCCCGTGAAAGCCGACAGATTGAGGACGGCAGTTTCACCAGTCTGGTAAGCATCTCCCATGAGCTGGCTGAAGCCCAGGACATCGTTGAGGTGGAGGACCTGAGAGGTGTAGGGGGCGGTGTTCACGGTCATGGAGAATGGCCCGTTGAGCTGGGGCCGCATGTTGTCGAAGATGACCTTCGACATGATATTTCCGGAGGGAATCGTCGTTACGCCGCTCGCATTGACGATTATCAGGGTCGTGGGGCTGTTCGCCGTCGCCCCATTGACATTTCCCTCTGCCAGTGCGGAGCATGTATATTTATAACTATATATAGGATGGGCGGCGGAGTCGACGGTCATGGTGAAAACCTGACCAAGATTGCTGTCCTGCACCTGGGCGAGCAATGGGGGCAGATCGCTCAGAAAGGTGACGTTATAGGTGATGGTCTCTCCGATGGTGGCTTTTCCGTCATTTCCGCTGTCAATCGTGCTGTTCGAGACATATTGAGGAGGATCCGCATGGAGCGGAAGACTGAGGCAAACAAGGATAGTCAGGGTGATGAAAGGCCATCGAAGCATTTCGATGGCGAACCTCAGGCGGTTGAAAAAGGATGACGAACATCCTCTGGCTTGTTTGCTCCTGGACATCTCTTTGTCTCCCAATGACGGCTTTGGGCAGAATACGGTCTGATCTCATCTATCGGCTTAACGGAGGTGAGGGGTTAATGAAAAAAAGTGTGCGGAGTGTTACAATCCGAGGCGATGAAAGTGAAAAAATCGTTGTTCGGACGCGTTCTCGGCGTCGATCCCCGCGTGGTGGATGATGCCGTCGTCGGTGGGCTGACCCTGCGCCAGCGGTCCGACGACTCTCTTGTTTTTTTCACATCCGACGGGCGCATGATTTCGTTCGTCCCGTCTGCGCGAGGACGGGCGCCCGATACCGTCATCCTCGAACGACTCCCGGCCGCCGACGTCGAACTCCAGGCCGACGGGTGGAGTATCGCCGAGGGAAAGCTGCTCGTTCCCGGCCACGGGTTCCTGAACCTCCGGGAAGCGCCTGCCCAGCCTTCGAACGTTCTCGCGGCCGTCCGTGATTTTCCGGGGCACCTGCGAAGCTCTCTCGCACGGTCTCTTCGCGGGAGCCCGCCTCCGCTCGAGAGTGCCCTTGCGGACCTGGCGCGGAGCCTGAAGGAGTCCCTGGTCGAAGCGGCCGAACGGCCCGTGCTCGCCCTTGTGGGTCGTGGCATGGGGGCGTTCCCCGACGGAGACGCGGCGATGTGCGGGTTCCTTCTGACTGGAAGGGCCTGCGAGACAGGGGGACGCCTCCGCGCCGACTGGCACGGGCGGCTGGCCATGGAGGTCCGTCGTTTCCTGCACCGGACGACCCCGGTGGCGATCGCCTGGCTTCGGTTCGCGCTCGAGGGGCGGACGGACCTCTTCCAGGAACGCCTCTTCGACGCAATGAGCCGGGACGTCGAAACAGCCGCGGACGTGGCGGTCGACGAGGTGATACGAAATCCGTTTTTCCCGGGAATGCCCTTCCTCACCGGTGTTGCAGCCGCACTCGATCTCGTCGGTTCCGATCTCCGCCAGACCGGCTCTTCCAAAAATCGGTCGATATAAAATATGTCTTTTTCCCGATTTCCAACTTCGAACTTCCCTGTTCCAACTTACTTCCAGGCCAGGAGGCGTTCATGAAACTCTCTTCCAAACAGCGCAAATACCTCGAAACCCTGGCGCATGATCTCGAACCGATGGTCAGGATCGGCAAGGGCGGGGTCACGCCAACCCTCATCCAGAGCGTCATCGACAATCTCAAGGCCCAGGAACTCGTCAAGGTCAAGATTCTCGACAACGCGAGCGTCGAGAAGGAGGACGTCGCCGACGTGCTCGTCGAACATGCGGACTGCACGCTGGTCCGGATCATCGGCCGCGTATTGATCCTGTTCCGCCCCAAAGACGAGGAAAAGAAACGCCGCATCGTCCTGCCGGCCGATCACGAAGCCGACTGAACGATATTGTTGGATATCCGATAATTGCGATGTTGGGGCGGTTCGCGAACCGCCCGGACCATCGGTGATTCTGGCGGTTTTCGGGGTTCCGGCGAGCGAATGGGAATAACCGTCTCGTGAAGGGGCGACTTGCGTAATGGAGGCGGGCCGTTTACCATGATCGCGGGAGAGAGAATCTCC
>MWAR01000037.1 GCA_002068715.1 bacterium ADurb.Bin374 | reverse complement strand
GGAAAGGCACACGACAGCCCAACGCACCGCCGTGCGACACCGGGCCCGCTGGTTTTGCATGATCAAGCTCCTTCGATTGGGTGCGACTCCTGCAGACAATGCAGCCTAATACACAGTACCTATCGACAGCCTTTTTACGAATCCGAAGGCACAACGTGCGAAAATTAAAACGGGCCGGGAAACATCGGCTTCCCAGCCCGTCTTTCGTTCGTCCGTAACGTTATGGCGTCATCCCTGTCCCGCCCGCTCCGCCGGACACGACCTTGGCCATTTTAAATATCGGCAGATACATAGCTACGACAATAACACCGACGATCGTTCCCAGGACGAGAATGAAAATCGGCTCGACGAGGGCCGTCATCTGGTCGATCATGAAGTTGATCTCGTCCTCGTAGAACTCGGCGACCTTTTCGAGCATGTCGTCGAGGTTACCGGTCTCTTCGCCAACTTCGATCATCTGCGTGGTCAGCTCGGGCATGATGTCGACCTTCACGAGAGCCTTGGCAATCGGTTGGCCGCCCTCGACGTCGCGGACGACCTGGTTGAGAGCATCGGCAAGAACGATATTTTCGACGATCTCGATGCTGATCTTCATCGCCGTGATGATCGAAACGCCGGACTGGAAGAGCGTCGCCATGTTTCGGGAAAACATCGCGATGGAATATTTCTGTGTCAGATTTCCGAGGACGGGAAGTTTCAGACGGACCGTATCGAAGAAACGACGCCCCCCGGTCGACTGATTCACCTGATAAATCACCAGAAGAGTCGCGACGGTTGCCGCGATGATATTGAGGAAATTGTTCCCGATGAAGCTGCTGATATTGATGACCTGTTGCGTAAGCCAGGGTAGTTCCTGTCCGAACTGGGCGAACAGTTTCGCGAACTGGGGAATGACCGCCAGCATCAGGAACAGCACGACGCCGGTCGCAACGAGCGATATGACCGCCGGATACGTCATCGCCGCGAGCACCTTTCGCCTCAGCTTGATTTCGCGGTCGAGCAGCATACTGAGGCGGTCGAGCACGTTGAAGAGACGACCGGACTCCTCGCCGACCCGGACCAGGTTCGTGTAGAGAAGCCCGAAGGTGTCTTCATTCTTGCGAAAAGCCATGTTCAGCGGAATACCGCCCTCGACGTCATTCCGCATCTCCCAGATCATTTTGCGGAACGGGGCCGTCTGCATCTGGCGAGCAAGCGTGCCGAGCGAGCGAAGAACCGGGATACCCGCTTTCGTCAGCGTCGTGAAATACTTCGTGAATAGCAGTCGCTCGCTGAGCGAAACCGACCCATAGAACGGGTTCAGATACGACAGCAGCTTCCTTGGTTCCGAGCCTGGCGTGATCTCTTGCGCCGGCGTCTTTTCAGGCTGTTTCTGTGCCTGCTCGACCATCTCTTATCCCCTTCGTTTCCCGGAATTCTTCAGTTGATCAGATATCCGCTGTCGACGCGCACTCTCACTGCACGGATCAGCTTTTTTGCCGTCTTGTTCTGGGTAGCTGCCACCCAGCCAAAGGTGCCAGCATATTGGAGGAGGTTCGTCACGCCGCTGTCCATCGGCACCTCGACTTCGATCGTCGCATTTCCGAGCGGATCAACGAGAAGCTGCTCGGCCGACTGCGTGAGATAAGTCGGAGTAAGCGCACCTAGATCGTCAGGGTGCCGAAGATTCGCCTGGAAATACCGCCCGATCGCTTCTCTGATCATCTGGATGTTCTGCTTCACGACATTCTCGCGGGCCGTTGCAAGCGAGTCCTGGTAATAGTTGTATGACGTGACCGCCAGCACGGAGATGATGGCCACGACGACGATCAGCTCGATCAGGGTGAAACCACGCTTACTCATCGCGTTTCAGCGCCAGCACCTGCTCGGCAGGCCCCTTGAAATCGATGATTTTGCGAAGCGGCTTGTAACCTGCCATCTCGAGCTTGATCTCGCCGAACTCCTTGCGAATGTCGCGCATCCGGAAGATGCCCTGGGCATTGGTCTTGACGCTCATGTCGTCGAGCGTCACCTTCACCCCGGGAAGCGGTTTTCCGTTCTGGATATCGATCACTTTCACCGATATCACCCCGGCCACGGTGATCCTGTCCATGACGATGCGGGCCGGGTTGCCGGCGCGCAGGAAGCGCTCGAGCGGCCCCTGCAGGATCTTGTATCCGTCGGCGATGAGAATGATGCGGCCGCTCGACTGCTCGATGAGCATCTGGCCAAGGCGATTGCTCTGATAGATCTTTCCGCCGAGGAACAGGGCAGCGCTGCCGATGCCAGCACCGTTTTTCCCGTCGACGACCTCGATGAGGCGTTTGCTTCGAGGCTTAGTCGCGGCGGGACGCGGAGTCGGCGCAGGCGCTGGTGCCGGAGCCGTCACCGCGGGAGTTTTTTCCACACGGTTTTCGGCGATCGGCGCCACCTGGGTTTGAGCCAAGCCGGCTTCCGGTTCAATGGGCGCAGGAGCAGACTGACCGCTTTCGGCAGGAATGGCCGGCGATTCTGTGCTGGCCGGCGCTCTCGAGGTGGCTGGTCCGATCGGCCAGCTGACACCGTATGTGCCCGCAGGCTACGGCTTTGCCGCGATCATTGTTGCCTTTGTCGGGCGCCTGCACCCGGTGGGCATGGTGTTTTCGGCGATCCTGATGAGTATGTTCTACATCGGCGGCGAGCTGGCGCAGTCGCGCCTGGGTCTGCCCAAATCGATCACCGGGGTTTTCCAGGGGCTGTTGCTGTTTGCCCTGCTC
>MWAR01000036.1 GCA_002068715.1 bacterium ADurb.Bin374 | reverse complement strand
TTCGTAACTTCCTTCGCCGATCGAGGTCACGGCGGCATGGAAACTCGTGCGGTCGTCGTTCACATACGATGCGAACCCTTCGTGTTCATACCGGTCCAGGCGAAGATCACCCACATACCCGTTGTATGTGCCTTTTCCACGAAGAATATACTCGGATGTCCCACTGCCGCCCCGTCCGAGTGATACGCTCACTTCGTCCGTTTTCGTCTTGCCTGCGACCGGCGGAAACTGCTTTTCGACGAGCGGGCGGGCTTCGGGTTCGGCCTGCTCCGGAAGCAGGTCGGGGAGAGGGGTGGTCTTCTCACCCATCGAGAGTGCGATATCCTGCGGATTCGGAGCGAATGCGTCGGATTGTGCGTCCTTTCCAACGACCTGAACCTGGCCGAGATCATAGGTGTCTTTTGCATCGCAGGGCGGGCAGAATGCCAGGACCGCAAGCAACGCTCCGAGTGTGTGCCAGCGCATGTTTACCTCCGGACGGTATATTTTCTGTATTCTCTATCGGCATTCTGGCCACAAAGCATGAGACGCCTTCCTGGACAGGCATTCATGGGTTATCGAGGAAGATCTTCCGTTCGCCATGAGCTTGCCGAAGCCTGTATTGTGCTTGTCGAAAGTGGCGAGATCAGCGCGTGCTTCGGCAGGATCTGCACGAAGGGAAACGGGAACGCGCAATTGGCTGTTTTGATGCAGGAATCAATACAAGGCGATCGGGACAAAAGAAACCGCCGTGCCATCTGATGAACGAGGCACGGCGGTCGGGGGAGGCGGGAACGATCAGGGCTTGAAAGCGGCAGCCTCCGCTGCAAAGGGGCCGTTCGGTTGCAGCCTGAGAACCTCGCCCCACATCCGGCGAGCTTTGTCGCGCCGGCCGAGCTTGTCGTAGGCCCGTGCAGCTTCGGCATAGGCCTCTGCGTGGTGCAGGGATTTCGGATACATGATCGGGACGTTGAGGAACTCGATGATTCCGTCGTCCGCTTTGTTGAGCGAAACCAGCGTTCGTCCGAGCCAGAGGCGGGTTTCGGGAATGGCCGCATCGGAAGCTGGGTAATCCTTGAGAATGGCACGGAACGCCTCCTCGGCGCCGGCGAAATCCTTCATGTGGAACAGGCAGACCCCGACCGCACGCCGAGCGCGCGCCGTGAGGGGATTGTTCGGCTCTTCCGCGATGATCGCCTTATACTGCTGGATGGCGAGAGGAAAATTTCCGAGCTCGCGCGAAATCTCGCCGATCTGGAACCGAGCTTCCTGACGGAAGTAACCCTGCGATTCGCGCAGCTGCGAGAAGGCGGCGAGGGCCTGGGCGGGGTCCTTGAGTTCGAGGCGGCAGAGACCGATCTTGAACTGGGCGTCCTCACGCAGCGAGCCTTTCGGGAAGCGGTTCAGATACTCCTCGAACCGTGCGGTCGCGTCGGCATACCGGCCGGCTTTCATCAGAACCTCGCCTGCGCGGAAGGCTGCCTGGGAAGCAAGATCGTTCGAGCCCTTTCCGATGGTGGTGAACGCCTCGAGGGCGTCTGCATGCAGGCCCGTCTGGTAGGCGATTTCACCGAGCTGGAACAGGGCGTCCATCCGGGCCGAGCCCTTGGGATAGTCCTTGATCAGACGCTCGAACGTCTCCTTCGCGGAAGCGATGTTGCCGAGATTGAAGTAACACTCTCCCGTCCGGTACAGGGCTTTTTCGCGGAGTTCCGGAGTCGTCTCGCGGCGAAGAAGAGGGGACAGGTCGTCGAGCGCCTCACGGTAGTTGCCGAGCGAAATGCGGACGAGGGCGGACTGGTAGCGGGCGTCCTCGCTGCGGCGATGCTTGGGATGCGCCTTGATGAACGACTGAAAGGCCGAGAGGCTGTCCTTGAACTCGCCGAGGCGCGAGAGTGCAAGTCCATACATATACTGCATCTCGAGCGCTTTCTCTGCGCTCAGGATGATCGATGCTTTTTTCATCCAGGCCGCGGCGTCGCGGTATCTGTGAAGATTCATCAGCAGTTCGACGAGATTCTCGACCGACTCGACTCTGACGACGGCCGAAGGATCTTCGGCGAGACGCTCGAGAATTCCTACGGCGGATTCGGGCTTTCCGCTCTTGATGTGACACCAGGCGAGGGAATACGCCGCCTTGTCCTTGATCTCCTTGGGGGCTGACGCAGTTGCGATCTCCTGATACTGCACGATCGCTTCCGGGAAATTCTTGTGACGGAAATAGGATTCGGCGAGGTAGAACATGACTCCGGGCTTCTGCGCGGCTCCGGACAAGGGCAGGGCTTCGCGGAAATGGGTGATCGCCGCGTCGTAGAGACTCTGATTGAACCGGATGATGCCTGATTGGAGATGGGCTTCCTGACGATGGGCGTCGGTGAGATCCTTTTCGAGCAGGAGCCCTTCATAAAGATCGGCGGCCTTGCCTTGGTCCATGCCGTATTTGACCATCAAAAAGCCGGATTTGAGGCGCGAATCGACGAACAGGCTTCGATCTTTCGAAGAGACGCGTGAGAAGGCTTCGATGGCGGATTTGGGATTGTTATCGCGCGCGTGCGCCCAGCCGAGGCCGTAGGCCGCCCGGCTGAAAAACGTGCTTTGGGGATAGTCTTTCAGAATCTGGGTATACAGCGCGATTGCGGGCGTGTATTTTTTGAGGCGGTAGTTGCACTCGGCCTGCCAGAAAAGAGCCCCGTCGCGGTTTGAAAACGGTGTCGGATCGGAATTGATTTTCGCGAGCACATGGTTGGCCTCTTCA
>MWAR01000035.1 GCA_002068715.1 bacterium ADurb.Bin374 | reverse complement strand
GCGCGGCGGGCAGATTCCGCCTACGACCTCCCGGCCATCCGGCATCCTGCGTGTCGTCCGGCCGCTCCAGGCGATTTCCACCCAGACCCGGTCCAGCGGTTCGCCGGTCTCGATGAGCTTCGTGTCGACGCTCCCGACGGCGCAGGAAGTGTAATAGAGGCGGGTTCCGTCGTGTTCCTTCCGGATCTTCGCCGGGAACTCCGCAACGAACGAGTCGAGAGCGAGCTTCGCGATCGTCTCGGGCGTGCCGAGGCGAATCGCCATTTCATGACGGTAAAAGGCGAGCGAGGCCAGGTCTTCCATCTGCTGGACGCTGAATCCGGCATCGAGTCGGCGCATGGCGTCGAGGCCCGGCACGGCAACCGCTTCCCGGACTGACCAGGCGGAGGCCTGGGTGATCTCGGAAAGCACCCAGTCATACTCGCCGGAACGGAGGAAGGAGTTGCAGACCTCGCATTTCGCGGCCCGGTTCATGCCGACGGGGGCGCTGCAGTTCGGGCAATAGCCCTCGATCAGGCCTTTGGCCAGGGTTTTCGCCCCCGGCCGGCGCAGAAACGACCAGTATTCCTCGAACTCGCCCGAATCGTCGGAAAGGCGCTTCCCGGTCTTCGCGTCGACCTTGAAGTTGGCTGCGTGCGCCCTGAAATAGAGATGAAGCGTGTCGAACGTCTCATCGGATTCGAGTTGGGCGATCCGGATGTCGTGGAGCGTGATGCTGTCGATCCGATCCCGGATTCCCCGCTCCTGGAGTTCGGCGATCTGGAGGCGGAATTTTTCATATATCGCATCGGATAGAAAGGCCTGCGCCTTCTCGAGTTTCTGGTCCGACCACGCCTCCTGGATCAGTGCGAACGCCGCTTTCCCCCTGGAAATCATCGTCGCGGAATTCCAGGCGGGATCGCGCTTTTTCAACGCCGACTCGGCCCTGTTCCGGCGCACGTTATCCTGGGCGACGACGCCGCGGCGGATCGTGTAATCGACGTATCGTTCGCCGCCTTCCCTGGCGGAATACACGACGATGGCGATTATCGTCAGCGCCAGCGGAATTCCTATCGCGGGATACTCGATTATCAACCGCAGAAGCAGCCTGATCAGGAAAAAGATCAGATCGGCATCGCCACCGCCACCGCCGTATCGCCCGCCGCTGCCGGAGCCGCCGCTCCCATAGCCTTCGCCGCCGCCGGCACGCGCAAACGCCTCGACGGCGCAAAGCACCAGCAGGATGCCGAATCCGCCGGCGAGAAGATTCCTGAGTGTGGATCTCTTCAGTATTTTTCTGAAGCGGGCGGGCCCCGAATCGAATCGTTTTCGCAGGATCATGAGATCACTTTCCCCCGATGGAACTCGTTTGTCAATGCTGTCGGAGGAAGACAGCCGCCATCTGAACGGTATCGCCGGGATCGCATTCTTTCGTATCTCTCCGTCGCATCGTTCGTCACGCAGAGGCGCGCCCTCCTCACAGGACAAGGGTATCGGATTCCACTATACTATCAGCCATGCTGATTTCCACGTTTCACTGGTGGCTTGCCGTGTTGCTGTTCTGGACATCGGCCATGCCGTCCGACGGCGGCCGTTTCGCAAATCGGCGCGTCTGGTATTTCCCGAACACGTCCTTCAAACCTGACGATCACCCTCATGGGCGTTGGTTCGAAGCCATTGACAGCGGTCTGGCGAAGGATGGGCTGAAAAACGTTCTGATAGAACGGGAACACCCATTCGGGAAGCCTCTCGCCAGGCGTCTGACTCCGCCCGTGTTCAAGCTCTTCCTGGTCGATATCGACAGGAACGGCACGGATGACCTCGTCGCCGGCGTCGAACGGACCATTCGGGGCCGGAAATGGAAGCGTGTATACGTTTATGAATCCCGACATCCCGATTTTCCACCGCTCTGGCTCGGTTCCCGGCTTTCATTCGTCCTCTACGACTTCAGCATCGTCACCGTTCGAGGGAGACCTGGCCTGAGAGCTGCCGAGCGGCACTTCGGCAGGAAGGTGACGTCCGAGTATCTATGGTATACTTTCGGCTTCAGAACAGTATCTTCAAGGGAGGATCATGCGCCATGAAGCGATCGTTCCTGCCGGCACTCCTGCTCGGCATCAGCATTTGTTTCACCACCTGCACCGGCCTTTCGGCCGCCGAAGAGGTGCTTTTCCGCAATACGGGCGAGATCGCCGATGCGGTCTTCTCTCCCGACGGTTCCGCTATTGCCTTCACCCTGAACGCCGAAGGCAGACGCTCCATCTGGCTGTACGAATTCGCGCGCAAAGCGGCGAAGCAGCTCGTCAGCGAGAAGGGCAACGCCGTCTCCCCAACCTTTTCCCCCGATGGACAAACCGTGTATTACTGTTCCGATACGACCGGGAACTACGATCTGAAAGCGTTTTCCATAGCTTCGGGAAGTTCGAGGGCCATCACGACGACTCCCGAGGACGAATTCCGCGTCGAATGCGCCCGCGCATCTTTCGCCGGCAGCGACGACGACAAGATAATATATGATAAACTATTCTTTCTTCAGGGGAAGAGCGGTTCCGGCAATCTCTGCTCGATTCGAGCGGATGGCCGCCCCACCCCAGGTCTCGCCGAGTATCTGCAGTATCCCAAGGGTGACGAGAAGGTCAAGAAGTGCATACGGAAACAGGCTGACGGCTCGATGATCGTGACGCTGATTCCGGGCGTCTGGGCCGAACTCGCTCTCAAAGGCGAGCCCGACACTCTGTTCGTGGCGGGCCCC
>MWAR01000034.1 GCA_002068715.1 bacterium ADurb.Bin374 | reverse complement strand
CCCCGCCAGAACGAAGGAGAACTCTGGTTCGATCTGTTCGAGAGGCGAAGGAGAACGCAGCTCTGCCGCGACTACCTGACCCGTTGCGATGCAGTCGTCACTGTTTCGGAGGGGCTGCGACGGGAATTTTTGAACGAGTTCGGCGTCGATGCGAAAGTGTACCGGAGCACCCCGTCGTACATCGACTTTCCGGCGCACGCGACGAACCCGGAGAAAATCCGCATGATCTATCACGGCGCGGCCAATAGAAACCGCCGCCTCGAAAATCTGATCGAAATCGTCTCGCTGCTCGACGAACGCTTCTCGCTCGACCTCATCCTGACGGGCAATCCGCGCTATCAACAGGAGCTTCGGCGCAAGGCCGCTTCGATGAAGAGAGTCGGTTTCCCGGCGCCGGTTCCGTTCGAGGAGATCATACCTACCATCGGAAAGTACGATATCGGTTTTTTCTACTATGAACCGACCGGTTTCAATATCGCACACTGCCTTCCGAACAAGTTTTTCGAGTATATTCAGACGAGACTGATGGTTGCGATAGGCCCCTCTCCGGACATGGCGGAGCTGGTGAACGAGTATAGGTGCGGCGTGGTTGCGGAGGAATTTTCGGTTCAGTCCATGGCGAAGGCGTTGAACTCCCTGTCGGCAGCGAAAATCGACGAATACAAACAGGGAAGCGACAAGGCCGCCCGCGAACTCTGCTTCGAGAAGGAGCGCGATAAGATGATCTCGATCCTGAACAAGCTGCTGGGGAAAAACACCGGAGAGGGTAGATAATGCTCACCATAATCAACTACGGCATAGGCAATTTAAATTCGGTAGCGAACATGATCCGCCACGTCGGCGGTAAGTGCCGCATAACAAACAACGTCGAAGAGATCGCAAATGCGGAGAAGCTCATTCTTCCCGGCGTGGGGGCCTTCGACCGAGGAATGGAGGCGCTGAACGAGTCCGGTATAACGGAGGCTCTTTCCGTCGCAGTGCTGGAACGCGGCATGCCTATCCTTGGCATCTGCCTTGGGATGCAGCTCATGACAAAGCGGAGTGAGGAAGGCAGTCTTCCCGGGCTGGGCTGGCTGGATGCGGAGGTGGTGAAGTTCCGTTTTCCGGAAGGCTCGGGATTGAAGATCCCGCACATGGGGTGGAACACGCTCTCCATCCGGCGCGACAACCCGCTGATACGACCTGAAGAACGCCAAAGATTCTACTTCGTCCACTCCTACCATGTCGTCTGCGCAAACGAACCCGATGTAACGGCAACCTGCGGCTACGGCTACGACTTCGTGGCCGCCTTCGCGCACAACAACATCTTCGGCGCGCAGTTCCATCCGGAAAAGAGCCATCGCTTCGGCATGACGGTGATGCGAAACTTTTTGGAGATGAAAACATGCTCAAGCACCGAATAATCCCCTGCCTGCTGCTCTCGAACGGCGGGCTGGTGAAAACGCTGAAGTTCAAAGACCCGAAGTACGTGGGCGATCCGATCAACGCCATCAGGATCTTCAACGAAAAAGAGGTGGACGAGCTGATGGTGCTGGACATCGCCGCATCGAAGGCCGGGCGCGAGCCGGACTTCGAGCTTATAGAACAGTTCGCGGGCGAGTGTTTCATGCCGCTCTGCTACGGCGGAGGGATCCGAACATTTTTGCAGGCTCGACGGCTCTTTTCCTCCGGGGTGGAGAAGGTCTGCCTTCAGTCGGCCGCTCTCGAAAACCCCGCGCTGATTACCCAAATCGCCGAGTATTACGGCAGCCAGGCCGTGGTTGTTTCCGCCGACGTGAAGAAGGGATGGTTCGGCGGGAAGAAGCTGTACGCCTCGCGCACGGGGAAAACGCTCGACATTCCCGTGCGCGGCTTCCTGACGCGCTGCGTAGATGCTGGAGCGGGCGAGGTGCTGCTGAACGCCGTCGACCGCGACGGCACCATGGAGGGAATGGATCTTGACCTGATCCGCGAGACGGCGGGCAAGCTTCCCGTTCCTCTTATCGCTGTAGGCGGCGCCGGGAGCTTGGCCGACATGAAGGCCGCAGTCGAGGCCGGGGCGAGCGCGGTCGCGGCGGGGGCATTTTTCGTCTTTCACGGCCCGCACCGTGCTGTGCTGATCACCTATCCGCAGTATAATGAACTTGAAGATCTTCTGGGAGGGCTTTCGACGGAATGAACAGCGAATACAGAATGTGTACCAGATGCGTGATGGACACAACGGCCAACGACATCGTCTTCGACGAAGGGGGAGTCTGCAACTACTGCACCGAGTTTCTGGAGCGGTCGTCGCACGTGATCTTCCAGAACCCGGAGACGCGCCGCAAGGAGCTTGACGACCTCGTCCGCCGCATAAAAAAAGATGGCGAGGGGAAGCGCTACGACTGCGTCGTCGGCGTCTCCGGCGGCGTGGACAGCTCCTGGGTGCTGGTGAAGGCGGTCGAGCTGGGCTTGCGTCCGCTGGCGGTGCATATGGACAACGGCTGGAATTCCGAACTGGCGCAGAACAACATCGCCAATCTAATCCGCAAGCTCGGCGTGGACCTGTACACCCACGTCATCGACTGGAACGAGTACCGCAGCTTGATGCAGGCCTTCTTCGACGCCGACGTGATCGACGTGGAGCTGCTCTACGACAACGCCATGTTGGCTGTGGACTACGGACAGGCGGCAAAACAGGGTGTGAATTACATTCTCGCGGGGACGAACCAGGCCACGGAGGGGATGCGCATGCCATCCAACTGGAAC
>MWAR01000033.1 GCA_002068715.1 bacterium ADurb.Bin374 | reverse complement strand
TTCGAACGATTCACCGCGGAGACGCTGAGACGCCGAGGAAAATATCTTAGTACATTTTTTCAATCTCTGCGCCTCAGTGCCTCGCGGTGAAAAGGTCTTTGTATCTCTGTGCTTCAGGGGTTGTGAACCCTGATACCCTCGTCCTGGGCCTGCATACAAAACCTTCTTTTCGTTTCATCGATGTGGTAATCTGGAGCGAGAGAAGAACGAATTTCTGAGAGGCTTTCCGGATTATGGCCAGACTGATCGTGTTGATGCCGAGCGGGCAGCGGCTGGTGTATGAGATCGAGAAAGTGGCGACGGTCGGGCGGCTTCCCGAGAACGCGATCGCGATTCCCGAGCCGCACATCTCGAAAACCCACTGCCGCATCACGCTCCAGGGCGACGGGTACGTCATCGAGGATCTCGGTTCGCGGAACGGCACCCTGCTGAACGGCATTCGTCTCACGGTGCCGACCCGGCTTCAGAACGGCGCTCGATTCTCGCTCGGCGGCACCGAGTGCATCTTCCTGATCGAAGACCGCCGGTCCGTCGCGACCCCGGGTGACACCGCGCTTTCCGACCGACCGACCAGGGGTGGGCCGATCGCGGTGCCGGAACCCGCCGCCCCCATGAAGCTCGACAGCCAGCACGCGATGCAGGCCGTTTTCACCCCGAAACAGCCGGGCATGGTCCAGGGGCGCATCGCCGTCGAGTCGAAAACCTTCCAGCCCGAGAAGGAAATCACGGATGTCGAGTATCTGCGCCGTGACTACGAGAAGCTGCGCATCGCCCACGAGCTGATGCAGGCGGTCGGCCACGAGATCGACCTCGACCGCATTCTCGATCGCATTCTCGAGTGCGTGTTCGACATGCTGCCGGCGAACCGCGGCGTGGTGCTGCTGTATGAGGCTAACGGACGGCTCGTGCCGCGCGCCAGCCGCATGCGCAAGGAGCGGCCCGACGAGGAGTTCATGATCTCGACCTCGATGGTGAAGCACATCGAGGAGGAGCGCATCGGCATTCTGCTGCTCGACGCGGCCGACGATCCGCGGTTTCAGAACGCCCAGTCGGTGATCGCCCAGGGAATCCGCAGCGCGATGGCCGTGCCCCTGCTCTACAAGGACGCCCTGCTCGGCATCGTGATCATCGACTCACAACTCGTCACGCACGCCTTTTCCGAAAAGGATCTCCAGATTCTCTCGACGCTGGCGAACCAGGCGGCGCTGCTCGTCGCGAACGCCGGGCTGGCGCGCAAGAACGAGGAGGCGGCCGCTACGCGCGCCCGTCTCCAGCGCATGTTCTCGCCCGTGATCGCCGAGTACGTCGCGAGCGGCAGGCTCGAGGTCAGGCAGGGCGGCGTGCCTATGCGCGCCACGATGTTGTTTTCCGACATCCGCAACTTCACCTCGATGTCGGAAAAGATGGATGCCGGCGAGATCGTCTCGCTGCTGAACGCCTACTTCGAGCGAATGGTCGACGTCGTCTTCTCGTTCGACGGCACCCTCGACAAGTTCGTCGGCGACGGCATGATCGCCCTGTTCGGAGCGCCCGTCACCGGCCCAGACGATGCCGTGCGAGCGGTGCGAACCGCCTTGCGCATGCAGGAGGCGCTCGACCGGTTCAACGCCGAGCGCGAACGGTCAGGGAAAGCGCCGCTCAGGATCGGCATCGGCATCAACACCGGTGATGTCGTCGCCGGCTACATCGGCAGCTCGAAGGCCCTCCAGTATACCGTCATCGGCTCACCGGTGAACCTCGCCAGCCGCCTCTGCTCGCTCGCGCGCGACGAGAATCGCATCGTCATCAGCGAATCCACCTGGAACGAGGTGCGCGGCGTCTTCGAAACCCGCGAACTCGAGCCCGTGCCCATCAAGGGCATCTCCGAGCCGGTCCGCACCTTCGCCGTCCTCGCCGAAAAACCCGCCGACACCCCACCCTCTCTCACCGCCGTCTGAAATATCATACAATATATAGTATTTGCGCATGTTCCGAATGATCGGAATGCTCAAAAATGATGTCGAATGAAAATAAATACAATATAATGAATATGAATACTTTATATTCATCGAGGTGAGATATGCCCAAAACCGTCACCCTGCGGCTGAAAGACGACATCTACGATTTGTTCACCCGGCTCGCCGGCCAGGAAAACCGCCCGCTTTCCAATTTCATCGAAACGGCCGCGTTGCGGTTCATCCAGGAAACCGAATTCGTCGACGAGTTCGAGATGGATGAAATCAGAAGGAACAAGACGCTGAACCAGAGCATGAAAAGAGCCCGCTCCGATGCCCAGAACAAAAAGGGTCGGTTCGTTGCCTAGCTACCGGATATTCGAAACGCAGGAATTCATCGACCGCCTGCAGGAGTTCCCGAAAACAAGCCGGCTCTTTCTGGAAAAGAAGCTCACCACGTACACCTACCCGCAGTTGAAGTCAGAACCGCATTTCGGTTTGAACATAAAGAAACTGGTGGATTACATGCCATCCACCTGGCGGTACCGGATCGGCAAATACAGGCTTTTCTCCTCAATCGACGAAAAGCAACGCATCGTCACGATCCTCACCATCGATTTCCGTAAAGACGCCTACAGATAAACCCCGCAAAGATCACATCTCTGCGTCTTCGCATCTGGTGTCTTCGTGCCTTGGTGTCTGGCATGTTGAAATTCGAACGATTCACCGCGGAGACGCTGAGACGCCGAGGAAAATATCTTAGTACATTTTTTCAATCT
>MWAR01000032.1 GCA_002068715.1 bacterium ADurb.Bin374 | reverse complement strand
CCGTACGGCTTCTCTGTTGTCCAGGGCGAGCCTGTCTTCCCAGTTATGGAGGACTGCGACCGGCGAGGAGAAGGCCTTCGCAAGGAAAGCGGCCAGAAAAAAAAGCAACGCAGACGATGTTCGTTTCATGTTCCGCACCTCTCTCCGCCAGTATAGACGCGGCTCGGAATCGGCGCCTGCATTAACAAGCATGATCTGTGGTACTTTCAGTCAGTATTTTCCGGCATTAAGGCCGCAGGTCATCTCTGGCGGTAGGCTTTCGGAAGCTCGAACAGGCTGACGTTGACGGTGAACGGGCCGAACGGCGTTGCGAAGGGAATGGCGATGATGGGCTGCTTGTCCGGCCAGGCAACCGTGTGGTTTTGCCCCTGCACGACGATGGGCACGGATATCTCTATGCGGTATTCTTCGAGCTTGTTCGAGGCCTGAGCCGCTATTACGTTGACGAGTTCCCCTACCAGTCCGTTGATCAGGTTTTCCCGTTCTTCCTGAGTAACCCAGGTGACGCCGGATCGCGTCAGGAGCTTGTCGGTGAGCACCCGCGTCAAGCGAATCGCGACCACCCCGATCGCGTTCCCCGTGAGCACCATGACCGCGGAAATATCCCAGCGGTGCGTGTGCGCCCGCTCGTCCAGATGCACCTCTCCGGGCATCGGCTGAACCTGGAACATTTGTTCGAAAACCGTGATTGTCGAGGAGAGAAAGGGGTTTATCAGGCGCACGTTCATACCTCCGAGAATAACGCATTTTTACGCGAATAGCGATGCTCAACGGATAGAAGAATGCCAAATTTCCGGGAGACACGGCGCGGGAAAAAAGATATATTTCGGTATGACGTATATCGGAGAAATCGCCGCGCTCGGCACGGCTCTGTCGTGGACTCTCGCCGCCCTTTTTATGGAGAACGCCGTTTCCCGGGTCGGCGTTCTGCCGGTGAACACTCTGAAGGTTGCCTTCGGCACCCTCTATCTCGCCCTCGTCTCCTTCGCTCTTACCGGCCATTTCCTTCCTCAGGGCGTCGCCGCCTCGTCATGGCTTTTTCTGGGCGCTTCGGGCTTCGTCGGCTTCGTGATAGGCGATTATTTTCTATTAAATGCGTACGTGTATATCGGTTCGGCAACCGCCATGCTCCTCATGTCCTTGTCGGTTCCCCTGACCGCCGCCGCAGCCTTTTTACTATACGGAGAGCGACTCGGCCCCTGGTCCCTGGCGGGCATGGCCCTCTGCGTTTCCGGCATTTCGGTTACGATAGCGGGAGGCCGTGCGAGAAACGCTCCTCAGAACGAGTCTTCGGCCGAGCGGCGTTTTTACGTCAAGGGCGTGGCGTTCGGCGTGCTGTCCGCCGTCTCCATGGCAACCGGCACCCTGCTCACCAAAGCGGGCGCCGCGGGCGTCGATTCGGTAGCGGCCACCCAGATCCGCATCGGCAGCGCTTTCGCCGGTTTTTTCCTGGTGGCGGCGTTCTCCCGCAAGCTTTGCGACGTCCGCGCGGCTATTCTCGATCGAAAGGCCCTGGGAATCATCAGCCTGGGCGCCGTATTCGGCCCTTTCATCGGGGTCGGCCTCCTGTTGTTCGCGATACAACACGCCGGAGCGGGCATCGTCTCGACGCTCAGTTCTCTGTCCCCGGTGTTTCTGCTGCCTCCTACCGCTTTCATCCTGAAGCGTAAGGTTACCGCCCCCCAGGCCGGAGGCGCGGTGCTCGCCATGCTGGGGCTCGCCCTGATTTTCCGCTGAGCTTTCTTGGACGGTCTTGCCGCCATCAGGTCGAACGGACTTTACAAGGAAATTCTGGACAAATACGGTTTGTGAGGGGCATACTGTCTATCATATTTTGCAATTTCCGATGGAGCCCATGAAACACTCTGAATCCCGCCGTCCTGTAATAGGCGTATTAATCAACCAAATAGAAGGCCGCTATCAGTCCCTCATACGCAAGGGGCTTTCCGATTTCGCGGAGGACGCCGGGGTTTCGCTGAAAACCTATGTCGGCAGGTCCCTGGGGTCTCCGTACGGGAACGAGGACTCCTTCAACGAAATTTACAGCCTCGCCCGGGGATCCCGGCATGAAAGCGCTCCCCAGGGCCTGGTTGTCACCGCAGGCTCCATCGGCAGCTTTCTCGAACCGCTGAAAAACCGCGAGTTCCTCGAATCTTTCGGAAACATTCCCCTCGTCACCATCGGGATGAGCCTTTCCGGGTTTCCGTCGGTCGAAACCGACAACTCGCTCGGCATGGCCGCCCTCGTCGATCATGCGGCGACAGTCCACGGCTTCGAGCGTTTCGCCTTTCTCTCCGGCCCGGACCAGAGCCAGGACGCCGCGATGCGTTTCGATTCATGGAAGGCGGCTCTCGACCGGCACGGAATTCCGGAGAGCCGGAGAATCGTATATCGGGGCGATCTGAGCTACCGTTGCGGCCAGGCAATCGCCTCCCGGCTGGACGTTTCGGGTCCGCTGCCCTTCGACATCCTTTCCTGCGCCAACGACGACATGGCCCTCGGTTTCATAGAAGCGATGAGCAGGAGGGGACTCCTTTGTCCCCGCGACTACGCGATAACGGGCTTCGACGATATACCGGAAGCCGGCTTTCTCACGCCGCTGTTGACGACTGTGCATCAGCCGTTGTACGAACAGGCTTTCAACGCGGGCCGCATTCTGCTCATGAAGATAGCCGATCCATCCTTCGAGGCGCCGGCCGAAAACCGCCT
>MWAR01000031.1 GCA_002068715.1 bacterium ADurb.Bin374 | reverse complement strand
TACGTCATGCGGTTCAACACGCTCGAAGAGCTGATCGGTTACTGTCGGCGGGAACAGAAAAGACTGGTCGATGTCGTGATCGACGTGGAATCCGGCATGTATGCGATGACGCGCGAAGACATCTTCCAGCAGATGCGGACCTACTGGAAAACCATGGAGCAGTCCGTGAAAACCGGGGTTGCCAGCCGTAAAATGTCGATGCTGGGCCTTTCGGGCGACTCAGGATTCAAGCTCAACGGCTATGTCGCCGGGCATCCCCTGTTCGACAATATCTACGGAAGAGCGGTTGCATACGCCACCGCGGTGAACGAAGTGAACGCCAGAAGCGGTGTCATCGTCGCCTGCCCGACCGCCGGATCCTGCGGCATTCTTCCGGGTGTGCTGCGGGCCTACTCCGAACTGGCGGATCCTTCCGAGGAGCGGATTCTGGAATCGCTTCTGGTCTCGGGTTTTCTGGGAATGCTTCTCTTCACCGACGTGTCGATGGCCGGAGCCGACTATGGCTGCCAGGCTGAGGTCGGCTCAGCCGCCGCGATGGCCGCCGCCGCCCTCTGTTATCTGGAAGGCGGAGACGTCGAGCAGGTGATCGCCGCATTCACGCTGGCGATCAAGAACAGTCTCGGGCTGATCTGCGACCCGATTGCGGGACTGGTCGAAGTGCCTTGCGTCAAGCGCAACGGTGTCTATTCGTCACTCGCAATAAGTGCCGCGATGATGGCGCTGTCCGGCATAAAATCCTACGTATCTCCTGATGAAGTGATGCTTACCATGCGCGAGGTGGGCGAACGAATCCACTCTGATTACAAGGAAACGGCCAAAGGCGGACTCGCCAGAACCCGCGACGGTAAACACGTTGAAAAGATGTTCGCCGGCGAACTCAAAAAGTTCTTTTCCCGATCCTGACGGCTTCATTGAACACCGCACCACAGCGGCGCGGAGACACAGAGAAACACTATTTTTTCGACTTCTGTGTCTCTGTGACTTTGTGGTAAAGCGGTTGTGAACCAGGAAAACAGCTTCATCACGGAGAACACGAAGGGCACGGAGGTCTCACAGAGAAAATTGAAATCTCTGTGAAGTCTCTGTGTTCTTCGTGCCCTCTGTGTTTCAGCGGTTGTGATCCCGGGAAACAGGCCGGTATCACGTCCCCAAAACTATCCCCACAACTATCCTGAGACGAATACCAGGTGTATGACCCGAGTTTCTGGCTATGAGCGGCTCTTCCCCGAACGGGAACCATAGGGGGGCGGGGTTTCGCGGACGACTTTTGGTGTTGGTGGAAACGCGCGGCCGAAGTCGATGACGAGGCCCGGGAAGATCGAGACCTCCAGTTCGAGGCCGTCGCAGGCGTGAACGCCGCCGAACTCGAACAATTCATTCGCACCGAGACGGTATACCAGCACGGTCCGGTCGGTCGGGTGGACGAGCCAGAATTCGCGCACCCCGTGCTTTTCATAGACCCGGCGCTTGCGCACATGGTCTATTGATGCCGTTGCAGGAGAAAGAATCTCGATGATGAAGTCGGGGGCACCCAGCATCGCCTGCTCAGTCAACCGCTCTGGATTGCACGTCACGAAAATGTCTGGCTGAAAGACATTCCGCGACGCGTCAGCCTTCTTCCCCTTTTCGAGAAACACCACATCGAAGGGCGCGTGAAACATCCGGCACGGCTTTCCTTCAAGGAAAGCAGCGATCTGGCGTTCGAGCCCCATTGAAACTTCCTGATGAAGTCTGCCCGGGCCTGGGGTCATGTCGAAGGCCTCGCCATCGACGATCTCCCACCGCCCCTCTTCCGGCCACGTCAAATAATCGGCATAGGTATATTTTCTGCCTGCCGATGTCCGACATCGAGCCATGTCATCCTCCATGTTCGGCATTACCGCACAATCGTTCGGTATTTCCGTACGATGCATGTTTTCCAAGCCAAGGGTAACCGGTTCCGATCATACCCGCAAGAGCGAGCGAGAACCACGGGGAAAACCATGGTCAGGAAATGGCGACTCGCAAGGCGCCGGCCAAGGCGAACTCCTTCAGAATGAGAATGATAAACCAGCGGCACCGAAAAAAGCACACTTTCTATTTTTGCTTCTATTGCAAATTGCAGCCCAGGGAATTCAGCGTGAACCGGTCGCAAATTGCGACCGGTTCTTCAGACTCGCGCATTCTGCGGTTTCCGCACGCCGGGATGACAACGAAGAAGATTTTCCCGTTCAGGAACGATCTCGTATTCAAGCTGGTGTTCGGCAAGGAGGGCAATGAAGAGATTCTCGCGCGGTTGATCGATGCCCTGCTGCATTTTTCAGGCGACCGGCGCATCGCGGATCTGACCCTGCTCAGCCCGCTGAATCTCAAGGAGTTCGAAGACGACAAGTTCACGATCGTCGACGTGAAGGCAACCGACCTGGCCGGCCGGCGGTTCACGATCGAGATGCAGGTCAGGGAATTCCCCAGCTTTACGAAGAGAATGGCCTACTACCTGGCATTGCTGTACACCGGCCAACTTCGTGAAAAGTTTGGTTTCGACCAGCTCCATCCCTCATACGGAATCGCGATTCTCGATTACGTTATGTTCGAAAGCTTCGATCAGTTTCAGTCGGCGTTTCAGTTTCAGGAAAAAACAACAGGGCTGGTTCTTCCGGACCTGATGGAACTGCATTTCGTCGAACTTCCGAAATTCAAGACCAAGCCCCGGGGC
>MWAR01000030.1 GCA_002068715.1 bacterium ADurb.Bin374 | reverse complement strand
CGGCATGCTCATGACCTATGAGCGGGCCGCGGTGAACCCGACCGTGACCGGCGCCGCCGAAGGATACTATGGCAACGCGGATATTTCCTTCATCGATCCGTCCTCGATTCCCGAAGCGAAGCTCGACGCAGAACCCTCGGGCTGGGAAACGAAGAAAGCCGTGAATTCGAATCCCGACGGCTGGAACTTGAAGAACGCCGACGGCGGCGACGAACTCACCGCGTTCAATCGCGTCTATGTCGAAGACTATACCGAGCCGACCGTGAAGGGCACCGAAGTCAGGATTTACAGCGGCAATGTCGGCGGCTTCGTCGAGAAGATCTACAACAAGTCGACCAACAAATGGGACCCCTGCAAGGGCATCCTGTTCGAATACGAAGACGACAATCCGAACGCCGCCGCTTCGTCCGACCGCCTCAAAGCCAGTCTCAACTACGAGTGCGGCAACATGGACCTGTACAAACTCGACAATCCGTCCTACAACCGCGACGATCCGACGTCAGAACCCTACCTGTATTTCGTGTATCTGCCTCCGACCTATCGCATGACCTGGAACGACCAGGAACAGCGCTGGCAGAGAGTCAAGATCTCCGAAAACCCGGTCCGGCTCGACGACACCGTCGTGTATGGCCCCTACCTCGGGCCGGCGAAAAAGGCCGAGGAATACTACTATTACAAGAATGTCGATCCGAACTGGAAGAGCCGCTCCGAAGCCGAGGTCGAGGAGTACATCAAGGCCCGCTACGCGAACGCCTACTCGACCAAGAACCTCGTCCCCTGGATTCGAGGCCTCGCCTACTTCATCCTCGACGAGCGCAACAGCGGCCTGGTGAAGACCAAATACCTGAACAGATGGATCAACAAGGCCGAGAACGTCAAGAACGAAGGCCTGGAAGCCAAGGTGCCCGAACTCGGCATGATGATCGCCGAATACGAAGCTCTCGGTGACAATGGCAAGAGGGCCGCCGCCGACATGCGGGCATTCGTCGACCACCTCACCACGTCCGGCCTGAGCGATGTGAACCGCTTCTCCTACATCGAATTCAAGGACGGCGGCCGCTACTGCGTCGGCCCGATCGAGTTCGAGAAAACTGCCGGCGTTCACACCGAATCGAACGACGGGCAGAAGATGACAGGTTCCTGGTTCGTCCCGGGGCCGCGCGTTCTTCTTCCGAAGCACTACGCGAACACGTCTCTCGAATGGGACGGCGGCAACGTCGCGAAGATGACTGGCGGCCAGATGGACAAGGATTCCCAGAACTTCGTTCTCGGGGCCGATGGACGCTGGAAACGCGCCGGTTCCGCCGAGGATGCTGGAGTACCGGATGAACTCCAGGTGGCCGGCACGAACTCCAACTTCATCAAGAAATACGGTGACACCTGGATGCAGAAGGTGCCCGATCTGATGTTCAAGGTCGACATGGCCGACTGCTGCGGCAATACCACCAACCAGGTCGGCTTCCTCAAGGTGAACGACGGGGGCGAAGGTGCTCTGCCGGTCACCGAAGTGGAAATCTCCGACTCCCGCAGTGGAAACGACATCAAGGTTGGAGTTCCTCCGTCCGACGAGCTCGCCAGCGACCGCGAGATTGCCATCCAGGACAGCGGCTCCAAGGTCCAGGTTCCGGGCGGCGAGTTCACGGACAACGACATGGCGACCAAAAAGTGGATGGTCGTCGACAAGAGCGGCAACCCCGTCGATGATCCGCTGAACGCCCAGATGAAGCTCGATGACAAGGTCATCTTCGAAGACACTCGTCTCAACCTCACGGCCCAGGCCTACGACAACATCGACCGTGCGTATCCAGGTCGCGGCATCGCGTATCAGCGGATCCAGATCCGCGAACTCGACAAGAACGGCAACCCGACCGACAAGTTCGAACCCCTCGAGGACGCGACGGGCAACAAGAGCGACAAGATCGAGCGCGTCGTTCCGAGAGAGCGCTTCGTGCGGAACGACAAGACCGAGCCGGTGCTGAAGTTCTACCACATCTTCAGAAACCCCGGGCAGTACCGCATCGAGTATCTCGCCGAGGACTTCGAGGCCAACAAGCAGACGCTGTCCTTCAACGTCACGGTGAAGGATATGAGCTTCCAGGACCGCACGATCCGCGACGAGTCCCAGAGAACGAACACGCAGGGGCAGTGACGGCCCGATTCGCGCGAGGCGCCCAGAGTGCCTGCGCATGAGACAGGAAACCCCGGGGGAACTCTTGATTCCCCCGGGGTTTTGTTTTCCCGTAGACCCGACCCGCACGATGCGGGAAGTGGGCCGGCGGCGCCCGGATGGCGCGGTTCAGCCGGACCCGACCCGCACGATGCGGGAAGTGGGCCGGCGGCGCCCGGATGGCGCGGTTCAGCCGGAACCTTTCGGCCGCATGAATGTATGCATAGGAGAGGATATATGTTGAATATTATATATGAGACCCTGCGCCGTGCCGGAATCGTGTTCGCACTTTCGGCTTGCCTCGCCGGCTTTCCAGATGCCGCCTTGGCGGCGTTCCCCGCCGGTGTCAGCCTGGAACGGATCTATACGGTGGCTGACGGATTGAGCCATGCGTCGGTGCTCGCCGTCTCCGTCGCGACGGACAACGTGTTCATCGGTACGGAACGGAATCTGAGCGTGTTGAAGAAAGA
>MWAR01000029.1 GCA_002068715.1 bacterium ADurb.Bin374 | reverse complement strand
GCCTCGGCCGCCGGTTTCCATTCGCCATTCGTGTGGTGGATCTGGCCCAGGGCATACAGCGCCTTCGGCAGGTTTGGTTCGAGGGCCAGGGCGGACCGGAAACAGTCGGCGGCCCGGCGAAGATCGCCGCCCCGGTGCGCCAGATCGCCGAGCGCCATCCATCCCTGCACATGACGGGGAACGAGCTTCAACAGCTGCTCGAGAGCGGCAATCGCCTCGCCGTTGCGTCCGGAACGAATGTGGTCGGCCACCACGCTCCAACGCTTCTGGGCATTGGCTTCGACGGCCGACGAACGGCTTTTTTCGAGCTTTGTTCGGTGCCCCGCGAGAGCGGCCTTCAGCTCGCCCTCGAACCTGGAGAGAAGCTCACCGCCAGATCTCGACACTTCGGCGCAGACTTCCCCGAAACACTGCAGAAACACCTTGCGGACCTCCAGACCCACATCCCGAAGTCCGACGCACACCTCGTCGAGAACGTCGGCGGCACCGAGTTTCCACAGGGTCTCGACCGTTTTCCGCCTGACTCGGACATCGGGGTGTTTCATGCCTCTGCGGACCGATCCTATGACCGCGGAGGTCACCCCGGCCTGGTCGATGCCGGCGATGACGTT
The DNA here is from genome assembly GCA_002068715.1 of bacterium ADurb.Bin374. The sequence continues at coordinate 2,018 of MWAR01000029.1, read as the reverse complement.
CAGAACGGCGATGGCGACCTGCGCTTCGGCGTTGTCGAGATAGGGTTCGATGATCGAGAGCGTTTCCGCCTTTCCGCACCGGCCGAGCGTTTCGATGATCTGAGCGAGAACCCCGGCCGCTTTTTCCGTGAGAAGAAGTTTGACGAGGGGCATGAAGCAGTCGCCGCCCATCGTCGCTTCCAGCGCGGTGACAGCCTGGAGTCTGACAGCAGGCTCCTGGTCATCCAGCAGGGGAAGCACGCTTTCCCTCAATGTTTCGAGAATCGGGGTCTGGGCACCGGCGGACATCTTCCGGATCGCGATGAGGGCGTTTCGACGTATATCCGCGTCTCCGTCTCTGAGCGCCGTCAGAACATGCTTCTGGAAACCCCCGAGCCTGATCTCACCGATGGCGTAGATGGCCGAGACGCGTTGTCGCTTGTCCTTGTCGGCAAGCATTTCCTTGAGCGTGGCGGAAACCTCGAAATCCCCGTATTGCCAGACGGCCTTGATGGCGTTCGCGCGCACACGCTGGTGCGGATCGTAGAGATACGGCTGAAGAACGGCTATGATGGAAGGAGTCTTCAGCGCCTGGAGCGCCTCGACGGCATTCGCCCGGACGCGGGGATCTTCGTCCTTGAGAAACCCGACGACGATCGTCTGCATCGAGTCGTTCATTCGCGGAATGATTGCGGCAAGAACCGTCGCACGGATGCGTGGATTCGTCTCCTTCATGAGAAGCTTGCGCATCAACGCCATGCAGATGGGCGTGCCGAGTCTGCCAAGGGCCCTGACGGCGCCTGAAATGGCCTCTTCGCTCAGCAGAACCGCGTCCGCGCCCCCCTCCGCCCCCGCGAGATACTGCTCGACCGCATCGCTGAGCACCTGAACCGCTTCGTCGGCATTGAGCCGCGACAGGGCGTCGGCCGCGGCAAGTCTGGTCTCGACGTGTGTATCGTGGAGCGCCTGCAGCAACAGTTTTGCCGACTTGTCGGCACTCATTCTGGTGAGCGCAAAGGTAAGATAGTCGTCGAGATTGTCGCTCTTGAACCGTTCGAACAGAATTTCGGCGGCGGCTTCCCCGCGCAGTCTGCTCAACGCCGTGAGGGCCGCCTTGCGCAGTTCGTATTCGGAGCTGGTGAGATTATCGAGAAGAAGATGAAAGATATCGGAAAGGGCGGGAAATTTCATTTCAGATTCACTTCGAAACGGGTATCATGGAGTCGCTTCACTATACCACCGAAACAGAAGCGAAGAGGATGAATTTTGAGAGCGAAGACACATGACGTCTTTGCCGGAGTGACGTTTCTCCTGCTGGCTCTCGTCTGGCTTCACGGCGCCCGCATGGCGGCCCTGTCGCCCTCCCTGGCCGGCTCCGGAGGCGATCTTCCGGCAGGCTGGGAATCGGCCGCCCGGGCGCTCAGCCCTGCGGGGCTCACTCTGCGAGCCTCTACTCACGGGGCCTGCAGGCTCGAAGGCATGGATGACACGGGAAACGTGCGATGGCATGCCGTTTTCAGCGCCTTTCTTTCTCCGCGCCCGGCTGGGTATGCGGGGGCCATCGATCTCGTGGCGGGCTTCGACGACACGGGCCACATCACAGGCGTGCAAATTCTCGGCCACAACGAAACGCCGACGTTTGTCGCCGGGATCGATTCCGACTGGTTTCTCGGGCAGTTTACCGGAAAAACGGCCGATGAACCCCTCGTCCCGGGCGATGATATCGAAGGCCTGACGCACGCCACCGTCTCGGTCGAAGCCATCTGCCAGGCTCTTCGTCAGGGTTTTGCCGCGGCGCATGCCTCGCCAGACCCACTCAGGACGGATGTCCCGGCACCCGCAGCTTCACGGACAAAGGGTATCCAGGCCAACATGATCGCCATCGCCATCGCCGTGCTCGCAACGTTTCTTCAACGCTTCATCGGAAACGGCCTCGCGGCGGCCCTCGTCGTTTTTTCACTGGGCTATCTCACGCCGTCATTCGTCTCCCTGTCGCATCTCCGGATTCTTTCGGGCGGTTCCGTTTCGTTGCAGGCAGG
>MWAR01000028.1 GCA_002068715.1 bacterium ADurb.Bin374 | reverse complement strand
GCGGGTGGTGATCAGGTGACGCGCATGGCATTCTTCATTCCACGCCGTCAACGAAATCGATCGCGGATTTCAGAACGTCGGCACTGCAAAGCTCGTGGCCCTTTCCCGGGACATCAAAAAGTCTGGCCCCGAACCCTTCTTTTATATATCCATAGTTATATATGTCGCGGACGTTTCCCCGGCGGAAGTCCGTTTCCCCCGTGATCAGGGCGAAGCGAACCGACTGTTTCGCCATGGCGACCAGCGAGGGAGCCAGATTGCGAAGCCAGGTTCCGTATCCCAGGTCGGAATTCGTGGCCTCGATGCGAGCGACAGGCTCGTAGAACTCGACCCCGCATATCGGAATATTTCCGCGGATCAGCTCGGGATGACAGAACGTCAACCTCGTCGACACCCGCGCTCCGCCCGACATCCCCGAGGTATACACCCGCTTCGGATCGATCCTGTATGTTTCCATGGCCTTCAGAATGGCGATCAGCGATAGTCCGGTTCGGCGATCGATGTCCTGATCGTTTCCGATGCGCTGTGGCGCGACGAAAATCAGTCGTTTCTCTTCCATGACGGGCGCCCATTCCGCAGGCAACGACATCTCGTCGCCCGCGTTCAAAAACACCAATACGCCAAAAGGCTGGCTCCCGTCATAATTCGCCGGCACATGGACCCGGAAGGATTCCTTGCTCAAATCGAACTGCTCGGGAGCCCAGGGATGCGGGTGCTCCGAGCGAGGAAGACTGGCGTCGAAAGGGTTGATGACTTCTGCTGGTTTGTCCGTTCCCCATGCGGGAAATCCGCCGCGGACGCGCGATTGACATGAATAGATCACCAGCAGCAAGGCACCGAAGATGACGAAGAACACTCCGACTCTGCCCAGTATTTCGTTCAGGACAAACGCGGCGGCCTTTTGGAATGTCTTCTTTGGGGCTGTCGCCGAAGCAGGGACGGAAGGAATCAGATACGAACATTTCGGGCACGGGAAACATGATCCGCCCTCCGCCTTTGCAGGAAGGAAAACGTCTTCCTCACAATTGGGGCAAACAATCTTGCTCTGATAGAGTTCCGGTGATTCCTTATCCTCGTTCATTGGCTTAGTATGCCATTTTGCACCGCTTTCGGCAAATCACTCCAAGGTGGCGACAACCTCTTTCAGTTTCGCGGGAATGAGGATGTGCCGGGGGCATTTGACGCCACAGGCGCCGCATTCGACGCAGTTGCTGGCTTTTCCCTCGCCGACATACATGCCATACTTGAAGCTGGCGGTGCCGACGTCCTCGAATATGGCCGCGTTGTTCAGCAGACTGAAACAGCCGAATGTTCACGCCGGCGGGGCAGGGCATGCAGTATTTGCAGCCGGTGCAGTCCATCTTGATCCGGGCACGGTATTCCTTCCGGACGGCCTCGGTAATTCTTCGTTCCTTTTCCGAAAGACCGATCGACGACGGCTGCCCGGAATCACATGCGAAATTATCCGAACTCCCGGATCAGCTCCAGTCGCCCCGGAGTTTGTTGAGGTGGTTTCGTGTGAGGCCGAACGCGGTATCGACGCAGTCGGAGAACGCCTCGTCTTCGATTGCACCTCGCAGCAGGACGGCCTCGAAGATGGCGTCGTTCAGCCGTTGCATCAGCGCATCGTCAGTGCATGCGGAGATGTTCAGCCCGGAAACGAGCCGGCAGGCTTCCTGCATCAGGGCGAACAGTTTCCGGCTCGCCCCGTCTCCGATCGTCGTCGCCAGCACGTCGAACAGCCTCAGATGAACTTCCGGGGGAAGCTTGTCCGCAGCGTTCCGAAGAACCTGCGCGGCTGCCGTGCGAACCCCGGGCTCCTCTTCGGGATTACCAAGAAGAGCGGCCAGCCGTTCCGCCAGTTCCGATCGTCGCCCATCGGGAAGGCTCCGCCAGAGACTGGCGACCTGCCGGGCAAGGGAAGCCGCAGCACCGGTCCGCTCCTCCCGACCTCGCTTTCCGTCGGTGAGAACGTCGAAAAAAGCTTCGATTTCAGCGGTCATTTCCATCCCCTTTTATATGAATATTTATATATCATGCTTCACCCAAATCGCAGGGTATCGTCGCGGGGGTAGGTGAGGCGCTTCCCATCGAGCTCGTAATACCCGTCGGGCTTCTGGCACAGCAGAGCATACTCGGACCGGCCGGTCCAGCCGTGGCCCGAAGAGCGGACCGGATTCTGCGCGAGGTATGCCTCGGCTTCCCGGAGCGTGTCGAACCGCCTGACGACCGAGACGGCGTCGATCATGCCCTGGGTGATCTCCAACAGGGCCAGCACGACATCGCGCGTGCGGTCCAGGTCGATCGGCTCCTTCGGAGACGGGTGGAGGCGGTTCTTCCATTCCTCCCGTGAAAACGACAGCCCCTCGGGAAACGCGAGACAGAGGCTCCCCCAGAAGGGGACGGTGGTGACGGTCGGCATCTCGCGCGCGAAGATCTCCTCGAGTCTGCGCATGGCCTCCTTCTCTGATGGAAACCGGGTTCGGACTCGATCCCACGTATTTCCGAGAGTGTGGCACATGCTGTCCCAAGAGAGGTCGTGAACATGGAGGCAGTGCTTCACGAGCGGCGCATAGGGAAGAATGGCCGCAATGATCGCGAACCGGGGCGTTCGCGTAG
>MWAR01000027.1 GCA_002068715.1 bacterium ADurb.Bin374 | reverse complement strand
GGAGACCTGTTCCAGAAGAGGTCTGAAGGGATACCCCATTCTTCGAGCCACGCCCGGCCCACATCAGCCGCGCGCGCCGCATCGACACCTTTCCGATGCAGGGCGAAACAGACCTCCTCGCCGACTGTTTCGCAGAAAAACAGCCGCTCGGGGTTCTGAAAGGCAAGTCCGATGCGCCCTTCCGGACTCCACACCGCATCGCCCCCCGCCGTGATTGCTCCTTCGATCGGCTGAAGAAACCCCGCGAGGGTCATCAGCAGGGTCGTCTTTCCGCTTCCGGACGGGCCGACGACGAGGTTCACGCCGCCGGCCGGAAACGTGCCGCACAGGCCTTTCCGCACGATGTTCTGCCGATAGCCGATGGCTAGTCCGTCGCAGGAGAGCCCGTCGAGCTTCTTCCCACTTTCGGAAGAAACACCGGAGCGTTCTGCAGACAACGACGTCGTGCTTCCGCCACCGGCATCTCCCGTGCGAAAGACAAGAAAGGGATCCTCCTCCGATGGCGTGGCGACGGTTTGTATATGAGCAGTGATATTTTTTACGGTATCGTCTGCGATGACCCTTCCGCCGGAAAGGACCATCACGCGGTCCGACCGTTCGATATCCGAGAGGTGTTGCGAAATTACGAGAAGGCCAATGCCGCTCTGCGCACGTATTTCATCGATATGCCGCCAGAGCGCGGCCCTGGCCCAGGGATCGAGTTGGGAGGTCGGCTCGTCGAGAATGATAAAGCCAGGCCCGGCGGCGAGCACTGCCGCAAGAGCCGCCTTCTGCCGCGTTCCGCCGGAAAGGGTGTGAACCGGCTGGTCAAGGTGCCCGACGAGACCGAGCCTCTCCGCTTCCGTCCTGATCCGTCGCTCGATCTCCTCGGGTTCGATACCGATGTTCTCGAGCCCGAACGCGATATCCTCGCGGATCGTCGTCCCCACGATCTGATGATCGGGGTCCTGGAAGAGAAGCCCTACTCTCGTCTTCTGCGCTTCCGTCTGGTCGCGTGTGTCCGCACCGTCGACCGTGACTCTTCCGGAGACGGGCAGCAGCAGGCCTTTCGCGAGAAGGGCGAGCGTCGATTTCCCCGAGCCGTTGTTCCCAGCGAGAGCGACGCACTCTCCGGGGCGCAGACAAAACGAAACCTCCCCGACGATGATCGGGGAGGCTTGTTCGTCAGTTCCGTAACGGAAGCTGACCTGCTCGAAGCGGATCATTGAGGTTCCGCCAGGAGGCCGGTCAGGCGTTCTCCCGCTTGGTGAACTCGATGATGCACATCTCGGCCGCGTCGCCGCGCCGGAAGCCGGTTTTGTAGATGCGGGTATAACCGCCGTTCACATCTTTGTATCTCGGGGCGATGCGCTTGACGAGCTTGCTCAGCAGGCCTTCGAGACGAAGGATGCGGGGGCCCTTGGCGCGGTCGCCTTCGGAAGCGAGATACTCGGTGATGATCTCAGGCTTCGGATTGGCCTTCGGATCGGCGATGTATTTCTCAACCTTCTCGCGGGTTTCCTTGTTCAGGTTGGAGATGAACTTCTTGATCGCGTCGCGGCCGATCAGTTCCTTGTCGTGCGAGCTGTGGAAGAACTTGAGCAACTCGGGGTTCTTCTCGGCGTTCTCGCCTTTCGCCATGGTCACGGCGCGCTCGATGACGCGCTTCATGTCCTTGGCCTTCTGCAGGGTGGTTTCGATGCGCTCGTATTTCACGAGCGAGGAGCAGAGCGAGCGCAGCAGCGCAGTTCGCTGATGTGACTCGCGCCCGAATTTGCGTCCGATTTTACTGTGTCTCATTCGTCGGTTCCTCCGCCGTTTTCGTCACCGGGAAGCTGAAGGTTGAACTGGGCGAGCTTCTCGCGAACTTCCTTCAGTGATTTCTTCCCGAAATTCTTGATCTCGAGAAGTTCGGTCGTCTTCTTCATGACCAGGTCGCCCAGCGTGTTGATGCCGGCCTTCTTCAGGCAGTTGCGTGACCTGACAGAGAACTCGAGATCCTTGATGAGAATGTCATGGTGACCCTTTTGCGGGGTCTCTTTCTTCTGGGAAGAAACCATGACGAGGTCTTCCTTTTTCACGGGCTTCTCGTCTTCGTCGCCCTCTTCTTCTTCGATCTCTTCTTCGAGTTCGATATCGGTAAAGAGGTCGATGTGAGCCTTCAGGAACTTGGCGGCGAGCTCGATGCACTCGGTGGGATCCATGCTGCCGTTGGTCCAGACCTGAAGGATCAGCTTGTCGAAATTGATGTCCTGTCCGACGCGAGCGTCCTCGACGTTGTACATCACCTTCGTGACCGGCGAATACTGTGAATCGACGAGTATCAGGCCAATCTGCTGGCTGCTTTCCTTGTGCTGATCAGCAAGCTGATAGCCGCGGCCGCGCTTGAAGGTGATATCCATACCAAAGGTTATATTTCCCGTGACATGGGCGATATGAGCACCTTTGTCGATGATGGTGAGATTCGCGTTCTCGGCGATGTCAGCCGCGGTGACCTGGCAGGGGCCCTTCACTTCGAGCCGCACGGTCAACGGTTCGTCCTGCTCCAGGCTCACGACGAGTTTCTTGAGGTTGAGGACGATGTCGGTGACATCCTCGACGACGCCGGGAATGCTGCAGAACTCATGCAGCACACCGTCG
>MWAR01000026.1 GCA_002068715.1 bacterium ADurb.Bin374 | reverse complement strand
ATGGAAGCCGGCTCGATTCCCGCGGAATGGGACAAGCTCGCCGAAGAGATCGCGGCTGAACACAAGGCCGGCCAGCTCTACACGGTGATGGTTCTCGGCGAGGTCGATACCGGGAAAACCTTCTTCAGCACGTATCTGGCCAACCGGCTGGTCGGCAAGCTCGGCCGCACCGCGATTCTCGACTGCGACACCGGCCAGTCCGACATCGGCCCCTGCGGATCATACGGCATGCTGGTGCTGAAAGAGCCCTGCGTCTTTCTGACCGAGGAGCCGCCGACACACCTCTATATGCTGGGCGCGCATTCGCCGAACCTGCACTTCGTTCCCGCGCTGACAGGCCTCGTGGCGATGATGAAGAAGGCGCGTCAGGAAGCGGATGCCCTGATCATCGACACCACCGGCTGGGTGCAGGGCGACGGCGGGCGGGCTTTGAAAAAGGCCAAACTCGACATCGTCGAGGCCGAGAAGGTCGTGCTGATGCAGCGCGGCACCGAACTCGAGCACCTGGTGAAGCACCTGCCGCCCGAGAGAATCGTTCGTCTGCCCGTTTCGAAGAAGGCTTCGTCGACGTCGCAGATGGAACGCAAGCACCTCAGAGAACTGGTGAACATAAAATACTTCAGGGACGCCCGCGTCTTCGAGATTCCCTTCCGCCAGATCATCACCGACCGATGTTTCTTCATGAGCGGCACGAAGATGGAACTCGAAGGCACCTTCTGGGCTGAAAAACTGTCGGGATGGGAGGGCACGTTCGTCGTGACCTCGGGCCCACTCCTGGTCGAAATGACCAAGAAGTGGCCGAAAGATCTCGGCATGGTGCGCAATTTCATCTCGGGTGAAGAAAAAGGCCTGATGATCGCCCTTCTCGACGCGAACCAAGACGTTCTCGCCATCGGCCGCCTCGAGACGATCGACTTCCTGAACAACGTCTTCCGCATCCGCGCCCCCTACAAGGGCGACACCGGCAAGATCCGCTGCATCCAGATGGGCTCCCTCAAAGTCAGCGAAAAAGGCGAGGAAGCCGGCTTCCTCGAACCAGGAACACTCTGACGACTATAATCATATACTATATAATACCGGCTCTAGGATAATCCAGAGCCGGTATTTTTTTTGCGACAAAAAGATTGATTTCTTACGGAATTACACCCTTTTCCTATTGTCAGAGATGGATAATATTTGGAATGCTATAAAATTCACAAATAGATTTCATTTTTTGAAGGGGAGCTTTATATGAGCATGCAACGAACCTGGTCTCGACTGATGAAGCGAATCAGAGGAAAATCCGTCGACCGGGCTTGCTCCACTTCATCGACAAGATTTTTCCAGAAGATCGCAGCGGGTGTCGCCGGTCTCGGCGTCCTCGCGACGGCGAATGGAGCTTTTGGTTCGACGATCACGGCACATGATTCGGATACGACCGTCAACCAAAACGGGCATACGTTCACCATCGAAACAAAGAAGAAATCAGGCGACAACGCCTTCAACTCGTTCAACCAGTTCAATCTTTCAGCGAATGACATCACGCAGATGCATCTGCCGAATTCGACCAGCAACCTGATCAATTTCGTCAAAGGTCAGATCACGATCGACGGCATTGTCAACGCCATCAAGAACAACAAGATCGGCGGGAATCTCTACTTCCTGAGCGCGCAGGGCCTCGTCATCGGCAGCGGCGGCGTCGTGAACTGCGGCGCCTTCTACGCCATCACGCCCACGCAGGACTTCATGGATAAATTCGTGAAGACAAATTCGCTCCTTATCGACGGAAACGAAACGGCGATCGGACACATCACGTCGAGGAAGTTCGTCAACCACAACGGCGTGAAGGGCACCGACGGAATCCCGATCAACTCCGCAGGCACGATCACGATAAGCGGCAAGGTCAACGCCATCGACAATATCGGTGCCTGCGCCGGCCAGACCACGCTGAACAACGGTGCTGTCCTAACGACGGGCATCACGGATTTTTCAGCCATTGTAAACACCAACGACCTCCCACTCGGCACGGACCGGACAGGCCTGACCATGACCTCGACCGCGGACGGCAACGTCGAACTTGTCGCCGTCGCCGACAATGCCGACAAGGGCTGCTCGGTTTCCAAGGCTGCGACGGGGTTCAGCACCTTCACGAAAGCCGTCGCCGATGCGAAGGTCACCGTGAACGGCACCATCACGGCGAAACGCAACGCGACGATCGAAGCCGTCGCCGTCAACGGTAAGTTGAAATCGACCGAGTCCGTCGTCGAATACGGCCAGACGCGAACCGTCGAGAAATACGACTCGGCGAAGAACCTTGCCGAGATCAAGGCGACGGTGGATATCGGCAGCACGGCAAGCATAAACGCCGACAACGACGTGAGCGCGACCGCCGTCGCGAAGAATTATTATAAATCAAGCGATATAAATCTCGTCGATCTCGGCCTCTCCGTCGCCGGCCTCATGACCCCCGTGAACATCAGCGCGGAAGTCGCCGTCATCACGACGAAGGCAGACGTCAATATCGCCCAGGGCGCCGTTCTCACCGCAAAAAACGATCTCAAGCTGAAGGCGGTCAGCAAGTCGGACGTCATCGTCGGGGCGAGCACGTCGCTCGCGAAGATCAGG
>MWAR01000025.1 GCA_002068715.1 bacterium ADurb.Bin374 | reverse complement strand
CCCGCCGATTCGGCGCGCGCGTCGGCGAGGCCGAGCATCGTCGGAATCGACGGGCCGTGCAGGTCGATGTCGAGCAGACCGGCGTGGTAGCCGTTCATGCCCAGCGAGATCGCGAGATTCGCGGCGACGGTGCTCTTGCCCACCCCGCCCTTCCCGGAAAGCACGAAGAACACGTGTTTGATCCGGCACAGGTTCCCTTGGAGCCGCTGCCGCCTGAGGAAATCCTCGGCCGACTCTTCCGGTTTCTTCGTTTTCGAGGAACACGTGGTATCGGAACAACTGCTGCAATTCGACGATGTCATTTCTGTGTCTCCTGTGTTGTCTGCATTGAATTCACGCCTTTTGTCCGGTCGAGGTCCTTCTGCAACCGGACACGGAAATCGCCCGTCGGCAGTTCCAGCGACCGATCCGCCAGCACGCAGGCCTCGGTGCCGCGGAATCGCGGAACGATGGCTCCCTCTTCGATCGACTGCCAGTAGTCTTCCTCCTGCGTGCAGACGATGCCTGCGAGGGCGTTCACACCCATCTCGAGCAGCAACGGGTGCAGGGGAACCGTCGGCCCGAGCATGAGCTTCCAGGCCTGCGAACAGTTCTGAAGGATACCCGGCAACGTATCGTTCAGCAAGGTCACCCCCGTGATGATGACGGCATCACACCGTTTGAGCCATGCCGGCCCTGCCTCTTCCGACAGGTCATCCTCGACCGGCTTTTTCTCGATAACCCGGAAAGCCCCTGCCCATTTCCGCACCTCGTCGGCAAACGGGAAATGCCCGATCATGCCAACCGTCGCCCCCGCAAACTTCTGCCTCATCCATGCGAGGATATCACCCCGCGTCCATTCCGGCCGGGCCACGTTGATGAGAGAGTTGAGAGCCGCCATCCCGACGCTCGTTTCGAGGAACGAGCCGGATTCGAGAGACCGACTCAGCTCGCGTGCCGATGTTCCCCGCAGCCTGCCCGCGTTCCTGACCTCGGTGCACAGATGCGCTGCGCCGACCGGATCGCGCCAGGTATAGGCGCAGCCCACCGTCCTGCTCGCCACCGCGGTCATGTGAACGCCGACCATCACCCGCCGGACGGGCACATCCGGCACCGTCTCCGCAACGGCCCTCAACCGGCTTCTGAGATTGGCACCAGTCGGGATCGGCATTGATCATTCTCCTTCAGAGGATATTATATTTTTTACTATTATTTCAGGCATCAGTTCATGCTCACCGCTGCAGTTGGCTTGCCATCCGGCGTCATGAGGGAAGAAAAGCCGGCAGCGGCAAGCATGTTCCGGCAATCGGCCGTTGTGATCTCGTTGCTTTGGCGCCACAGGGCCGTCGTGAACCCTTCCTTCCTCGCCGTGGTCTCGTTTTCCAGAGAAGTTTCCTTCGGTTCGCCAGCTTCGGGGAAAAATGCATTCGCCCCGCTGAACAGCCCGACAAGATTCGAGACATTGACTGCAATGCTTCTCGTTTCCTTCCTGCCGATGGTCGCAAGAGCGATGACGGCGACGATTTGCGCCAAGCGCGGGAGTGAGATCTGTCCCTTTTCATACAGTGCCGAACCCGGTACCGGAAAACGCTGCATCGCGCCGTGCTGCCTGCAGGGACGGTCTATACCAAGCCAGATCTGGTCTGCCAGTTCATCGGGTGCATGCTCCGGCCCGATCGGCTCGCACAGGTTATACCAATCCATTCCGGCTTCGATGATCCGATTGATGGTCGCGATGCGATCTTCCGGTTTCATGCACGAATCTACGCCTTCCCGCAGGCGACAGACGTGGTATGCCCCCGAGACACCCACGGAACGCAGTTCCTTGAGTTGTTCCAGCGTCACATCTCCGACATTCGCCAGAATCTCGAGTTCTGCGGGGATCGAGCGCCGAAGCTGGGCGCACAGGTTCAGAAACCAGTCGAACCCGAATCGATGCATGGTCATCAGGAAGACTCCGCGGGCACCTCCTGCTGCAAATCGTTCGCATCGTGCGATGATCTCTTCGATAGCCAGCGTTGAAGACCGAACGCCCGTGTGGGATTTGGCGAAAAAGCAGAACGCACAGTCCCCTTCACATGGGGCCATATCGACGCCGATCTGTCCGAGCAGCAACGCGTTGTTCCCGAATCGCTGCCGGGATATGCCATCGGCGGCAGCACGCAGTCTGGCCGCTTCGAGAGAGTTTTCGGGAAACGAAAGCAGCCACGCAGCTTCTTTCTTCGTGACAGCCCTGCCTTCCGTCGCTTCGTTGAGAAGTCGATCCATCGCCAATTCGCGGCTCATTTTCCCACCTTTTCGATTTCTTCTTCCACCTCTTTGGCCCCTTCCGCATAAAATCGCTCTTCTTCGGGCGCCAGTTCTTTCAGTAAACGTAAAAATTCACCCGCGTGAACTTTTTCTTCATCAGCAATGTCTTTCAGCACTTCGATTGCCAGTTTGTTATCCGTTGATTCGGCCAGTTGCATATACAGCTGTATCGCCTCATATTCGGCGGCAATCATAAACCTGATCGCCCGAACCAGCTCTGCGTGACTCAATTTCCGTTCTTTCACCAATCCCGCGAATGGATGTCCGAAATCCGGCATACCCCATCTCCTTTATTGTCATTCAACATGTTGGC
>MWAR01000024.1 GCA_002068715.1 bacterium ADurb.Bin374 | reverse complement strand
GCCTCACAGGCTTCTCGGGAGAACGGTCATTTCCGGCCGGGGCGTCCCGCTTTCATTTTCTTGGCCGGAGCCTTCTTTGCAGGGGCCTTCTTGGCCGGAGCTTTCTTTGCCGCAGCCTTCTTGGCGGGGGCCTTCTTGGCCGGAGCCTTTTTGGCGGGGGCTTTCTTGGCCTTCACGGGAGCCGGTTTCTCGGCTTTCTTGCCGGCCTGCTTGTGGGTCTGCGGGAAGAGAGGGGCGTCGTCCTCGTCCTTCGCGGCTTTCTTTTCGGCGGCGTGCTTCTGAACCATCTTGCGAAGCTCGTCGGCGGAGAGGAGACCCTTGCCCTTGTGGGTGACGTGCTCGGCGTAGAAGGGGACGAACAGATCCTGGAGGTTCTTGAAGATCGCTTCGTCCTTCAGTCCCTTGACGGCGCCAAGGACGATCTGGGAGGCGTAGCCGAACGCCAGAGTGAACATGCCGTTCATGATCTCCTGGAACTTTTCTTCACCGGGGATCGTGGCGGGGGCGAACATCGGGCACTTGCGGGCACGCTCGCGAAGCCATTTGTGGAACACGGTCATCAGCTTGCCGGACTGGGCCTGCTCGAAGAACAGAGCCTTGAACAGGTTCGGTTTGTCGCGGCCGAGAATGCACATCGCCATGGCGACGTCGCCGACGATGTTGTTGCCGCGGGGCTTGCGGGCTTCGGTGACGAGGTATTCGAGGGCCGCTTTGATGGTTTCGCTGCGGAGGTCGTTGATGGTGCGGAAGATCCAGAAGATCGGCATCGTGGAACAACCGACTTCGTTGGCAACGCTGACGGCGGTGACCGAAGGAAGACCTTCGCGCTCGAGAACTGCATAGGAACCCTTTAGGATGTCTTCATAACCGAACATGGTACGACGGGGCATCTTTGGTACTCCTGTTTCTAGTGTTTGATCTTGGAGCAAATAATATCCGTTAAGACATTACGTCCGACGAACCAATAATATAGTATGGTTTTAAGAAGCGCAAGGGGGAAATTAAAAATAATTAAAAAAATATTTGTATCCATCAAATCGCGGGGATGTGTTGCCGCGTCTGTACCGGTTGAAAATGACATTCCGGTCGATTTATGTTACAGTTTTCCCGCGACGGCCGGACTCGATTCCGGCCGGTTCGGTGAAACCGTCGAAAATCGAGGGACTCAACCCTTGAAAAAGGAGCATCACGTGTTTCGTATCGTAGAAAAGGAACAACTGGCGGCGGGCATCTCACGCCTTGTCTTCGAGGCCCCCCTGATCGCGAAGAAGCGGAAAGCCGGCAACTTCGTCATGCTGCGCGTCATGGAGGGCGGTGAGCGCATTCCGATCACGATCGCCGATTCCGACCCGGTGAAGGGGACCATAACGCTGTACGTCCAGGCGGTCGGAAAGACGACGAAGATGTTGACGGCGAAAAATGCCGGCGATGAGATTCCGGATCTCGTCGGCCCACTCGGCGAGCCCACCCATATCGAGAATTTCGGTACCGTCGTTTGCATCGGCGGCGGGGTCGGCACGGCCGAAATCTTCCCGATCGCGAAGGCCCTCAGGGATGCCGGCAATCACGTCATCGGCATCGTCGGAGCCCGTAACAAGGACCTGATCATTCTCGAACGAGAAATGCGGTCTATATGTAATGAATATTATATTACAACCGACGACGGCTCCGCGGGAATGAAGGGGTTCGTCTCCGACCGCCTCAAACAGATCATCGACGGCGGGACGAAGGTCAGCTGCGTCTACGCGGTCGGCCCGATCCCGATGATGAAGGTCTGTTCGAACGTAACGAAACCCTACGGTATCAAAACCTACGTCAGCCTGAACCCGCTCATGGTGGACGGCACGGGGATGTGCGGCGGCTGCCGCGTCACGGTCGGTGGAAAGATGAAATTCGCCTGCGTCGACGGCCCCGAATTCGACGGTCACCAGGTCGATTTCGATGAACTGATCATGCGCAACCGCACCTACGGCGACCTCGAGAAAAAGTCGTTGTCCGATCACGAATGCAGGCTGCAGAAAGCGGCCGACGTCATGTCCGGAGGCAAATGACCATGTCAGCGAACACTCTCACTCCTCAGCAGCGAATGGCTCTTCCCCGGCAGAAACCCCTCGAACAGGACCCCAAAGCTCGCAGCCGCAACTTCCAGGAAGTCTGCTTCGGCTTCGACGAGACGCGCGCCCGCGAAGAGGCGAACCGCTGCCTCGAGTGCAAAAATGCCCTGTGCGTGAAGGGCTGCCCTGTCGGTGTGAATATTCCCGCCTTTATCTCGAAAATCGTCGAGAAAGACTATGTCGGTGCGGTACAGAAAATCCGCGAACAGAATTACCTTCCGGCGGTCTGCGGCCGGGTCTGCCCTCAGGAAATGCAGTGCGAAGCCCAATGCGTGCTCGGGAAGAAGCATGAGCCCGTGTCGATCGGCAAGCTCGAACGGTTCGTGGCCGATTACGAGATGCAGAACAACCTGTTCAAGAGCCCCGTCATCATGAACCGGCTCGATCGGAAAGTCGCGGTCGTCGGTTCCGGCCCCGCCGGACTGACCTGCGCCGCCGAGCTCGCCAAGCTCGGTTACCAGGTGACAGTGTTCGAGGCGCTCCACG
>MWAR01000023.1 GCA_002068715.1 bacterium ADurb.Bin374 | reverse complement strand
CTCGGCGATGACCTTGCCGATTTCGGGATCGCGGGCCGAGATCGTGGCGACCTGGGCGACGCTGTCCTTGTTGTCGTCGACCTTCTTGGAGAGGTTCTTGATCTCGGCGACGACGGTGCTGACGGCGCGCTCGATGCCGCGCTTCACGAAGCTCGGGTTGGCGCCGGCGGCGACGTTCTTGAAGCCTTCATGCACGATGGCCTGAGCCAGAACGGTGGCGGTGGTGGTTCCGTCGCCGGCGACGTCGTTGGTCTTGGTGGCGACTTCCTTCACGAGCTGGGCGCCCATGTTCTCGAACTTGTCTTCGAGTTCGATTTCCTTGGCGATGGTCACGCCGTCGTTGGTGACGGTCGGGCTGCCGAATTTCTTGTCGAGGATGGCATAACAACCCTTCGGGCCGAGGGTGGCGCGAACGGCATTGGCGACGATGTCGACGCCGTGCTCGAGCGAGCGGCGAGCTTCTTCCCAGTATTTGAGCTGTTTGGCTGGCATTATCAATATCTCCTTGTATAATACTTATGCGGATGAGATGACGGACGGTCAGTTGATGATGGCGAGGATGTCTTCTTCGCGCAGGATCAGGTAGGTGTCATCGTCGATCTTGATCTCGGTGCCGGAATACTTGGCGAAAATCACGCGCTGATCCTTCTTGACCTCGGGGGCCACGCGGGTGCCGTTATCGGAGACCTTGCCGGGGCCGACGGCGATGACGGTGCCTTCCATCGGCTTTTCCTTGGAAGCGGTTTCGGGAAGGATGACGCCGCCCTTGGTCTTTTCCAGGGCCTCGCGGGGCTTCACGATGATGCGGTCGTTGAGAGGGGTCAGATTGAAAGCCATTTCAAATTCCTCCTGATATATTTGATTGTCGATGAATTCTGCTGAATGATCGAGAAACGACTGGAACAACGAACCACGGAGTCACAGAGGCACAGAGTTTTCGGAGAGCTTTTCCTCGGTGTCTCCGTGACTCTGTGGGTCGTCGTTTTTCGGGGATTACATCATCCCCATGCCGCCCATGCCGCCCATTCCACCCATGCCGCCCATACCGCCCATTCCACCCATGCCGCCCATTGCAGGGGCCGGCTTGCTGGTTTCGGGCAGTTCGCCGACGAGCACTTCGGTGGTGAGCAGGATCGAGGCGATCGAGGCGGCGTTCTGGAGCGCCGAACGCGTGACCTTGGCCGGATCGATGATGCCGGCTTTGAACATGTCGGTGTAATCGTTCTTCACGACGTCGAAGCCGTAGCCGTCGCCCTTGTGGTTGCGGATCTTGTCGATGATGACGGAGGCTTCGAGACCGGCGTTCGAAAGGATGAACCGGATCGGCTCGTAGAGAGCCTTGCGGACGATCTCGACGCCGACCTTGGTCTCGCCTTCAGCCTTGACGGTCTCGAGGGCCTTGAGAGCGTTCAGGTACGCAACGCCGCCGCCGGCGACGACGCCTTCCTCGACGGCCGCGCGGGTCGCGGAGAGAGCGTCTTCGACGCGGGTCTTGCGCTCTTTCATCTCGGTCTCGGTCGCAGCCCCGACCTTGATGACGGCGACGCCGCCGCTCAGCTTGGCCAGGCGCTCCTGGAGCTTCTCTTTATCGTAGCTGCTGGTGCTGTGCTCGATCTCGGCGCGGATCTGGGAGATGCGGGCCTTGATCTCGGCCGGCTTGCCGCTTCCCTCGATGATCGTCGTCTTTTCCTTGCTGACGATGATCTTCTTGGCGGTGCCGAGGTGCTCGATCGTGGTGTGCTCGAGCTTCATGCCCAGATCTTCGCTGATCTTCTTCGCGCTGGTGAGGATCGCGATATCTTCGAGCATGGCCTTGCGGCGGTCGCCGAACGCGGGGGCCTTGATGGCGACGCAGTTGAAGGTGCCGCGGAGCTTGTTCACGACGAGGGTGGCGAGAGCTTCGCCCTCGACGTCTTCGGCGATGATCAGCAGGCTGCGCTTGGTCTGGACGATCTTCTCGAGGACGGGAAGGATGTCCTTGATGTTGTTGATCTTGTTCTCGGTGACGAGAATGTAGGGGTTCTCGAGCACGGCTTCCATGCGCTCGGCGTCGGTGACCATGTAGGGGCTCACGTAGCCCTTGTCGAACTCCATGCCATCGACGAACTCGAGGGTGGTGTCGAAGCTCTTGGCTTCCTCGACGGTGATGACGCCGTCTTTGCCGACCTTGTCCATCGCCTCGGCGATGACCTTGCCGATTTCGGGATCGCGGGCCGAGATCGTGGCGACCTGGGCGACGCTGTCCTTGTTGTCATCGACCTTGCGGGAGAGCTTCTTCAGCTCGTCGACGATGGCCTTCACGCCGAGCTCGATGCCGCGCTTGAGATAAATCGGGGTGGCGCCGGCGGCGGTGTTCTTGAAGCCTTCGTGCACGATGGCCTGGGCCAGGACCGTGGCGGTGGTGGTGCCGTCACCGGCGATGTCGTTGGTCTTGCTGGCGACTTCGCGCACGAGCTGCACGCCCATGTTCTCGAACCGGTCGGCGACCTCGATTTCCTTCGCGATCATGACGCCGTCATTGGTGATGGTGGGGCTGCCGTAGCTCTTGTTGATGACCGCGTAACACCCCTTGGGGCCGAGGGTCGAGCG
>MWAR01000022.1 GCA_002068715.1 bacterium ADurb.Bin374 | reverse complement strand
CGCCTGTATAATCACGGGACAGCTCCTCGACGTGTCCGTCGAGCTCAATCCCCAGATCGGCAGGGAACTGACGGTCATTGAGCGGTTGCCGAAACTGGTGGGTGGAATCATCGCGATGCGCCGCGATCTCCCGGAGGTCCACAAGCAGAAGATCCGCCAGGCACTGCTGACGCTTCATGAAGATCAAGAGGGAAAACAGCTGTTCGTGCTCTTTCAGCTGAAAAAACTGGTTCCCTACCGGCCCGAGTATATGCGGGCCACTGAAGCGTTGTACGCGGAACATCGCACCCTTCGACAACGAAACGCGCGCATGGGCTTGAGAGGCAATCGCTGACCCGACCGTCCAAATCGACCGGAAAGCCGCAGAAAACGAACACCA
Organism: bacterium ADurb.Bin374; assembly: GCA_002068715.1. The sequence goes on along the minus strand of MWAR01000022.1, from coordinate 2,201 downwards.
TGAGATACCCTACGCAAAAGAATCCGGAAAATCGGCGCATCCCGGCTTCACAGGTTTCCACCTGGACACTCTTCCTGCTGGCGACCTCGGCACTGCTCTGCATCCTTTTCGCCACACCATCCGCGACAGGCGCAGGCAAGGTCGACATGTCGTCCGAAAAGCTGACGGTTGGTTTTACCTCGACTTCTTTCCCCAATGCCGACCAGCGTGAAGTTCAGGCGGCAATGCATCTCTGGACCAGGGAACTGGCGCGGCAAATGGGCATCAAAGCCCAGGCCAGGACCATCATCTTCTCCAGAACCGAAGATCTGGTCGAAGCGGTCAACAAGGGAGAGTTGTCCGTTGTAAGCTTACCGGCGCTGGATTACCTGTATTTCAGAAAGATCGCGCGCATGTCTCCTTCACTGGTATCATCGGGTGTCAGCGGAGACGAAAGCAGCCTGCTCCTGGTTGTCCGCAGCGACAGCGGCATACGAAAGATTCGCGATCTGCGGGGGAAAACATTGCTGTTGGCCGCCAGAAAGGCGTCCTCATCCAGCCGGTTGTGGCTCTCCGTTCTCCTGCTCCGGGAGGGGATCAGGGATCCGTCGAGATTTTTCAGCGCAACGAAGGAGTCGGTTTCACCCTCAAAGGCCCTCATCAATATCTATTTCGGGAAAAACGACGCCCTCATACTCAGCAGGGAGGCATTTGAAGCAAGCATCGTTCTCAATCCGCAATTGGGAAAAAAGATGACCGTGCTTGCACACTCTGGCAACATTCTTGGGGTAATTACCTGCATACCGGACACGGTAAACAAAGACCTCCGGCACGTCATCGAAAGCAAAGCGCAGCATCTCCATGAAACCGGCATCGGCAGGCAGATGTTCACGTTATTCCAGATGGAGCGGGTAGTCCCGTTCCATCCTTCATACCTTGAAGGACTGGAAGATCTGCTCCGGGAACGGAACAGACTTGAAGCGGGGCTGAACAGAAGGAAATGAAAGAGGATTCGGGATACACGGGAGAAAAAGGCCATACACCGTCAAAACAGACGGAGCGCTTTCTTCTGTTTCTGCTTGTCTCGATTCTCGCAACCGTGGCACTGCTGGCAATGACGGGGTTCGGAGAAGCGGGTCAGGAAGATCCTTTACCGAAAGTACTCCACGTGGCTTTCTCGTCACGGGTTTTTCCGGACGTCGACCCCCGCGATGCCCGGATAGCCATGGAATTATGGGCAAAAGAGCTGTCACGGAAGGCCGGAATACCCCATGCGCAGGTGACCCTCTTCGACAGCCCGGATGAAATCAGGACAATGGTTCGCAGGGGCGATATCCACCTGGTAACCCTGCCGCCCCTGGACTTCCTTGCCTGGCGGCGGGTTCTGAATATTGTCCCGGCATACGTGGCAGCGAACAAGAGCGGCAAAGAGATGGAGTATCTCCTGGTTGTCCGGCGTGACAGCGGCATAGCAAAGGTGCGAGACCTCAAGGGCAAAACCCTTGCCCTCTCCGAGGCATCCAGAAACCAGGCAGGCTCTCTCTGGTTCAGCGTCCTTCTCCTGAGGGCCGGCATACGGGACGTCGCCGCCTATCTCGGCAAACCGCCGGAGGCAAGCAAGCCTTCCCAGGCGGTCATGGGAGTTTTCTTTCGCCGGTATCACGCGGCTGTTATCAACCGCGGTTCACTGGAAACATGCATCGCCGTCAACCCGCAACTTGGAAAGGATCTGGTCGTCCTGGAGTCATCGAAAAGTCTCGTTGGTGAGATCTCGTGTCTTCCCGCAGCCATCGGAAAGAAACTGAGGCTGGCGATGGATACCGCGGCCGGCGCCCTGCATGAAACGACGGTCGGCAGACAGATGACGACGCTGTTCCATATCGACCGGGTGATCCCGTTCAACGATTCCTACCTTGCCGGACTGGAAGAGTTGCTGCGCGAACGGGACAGGCTGATCAGAGGAAAATACCATGTCACTCCATGAGTCTCACACCACGACAGGAAACGCTCGACTGCACGGACCGGCACGCTGGTTCCGGACGCAACGGATTGTCATTCGCGTCGCCCTGATTTCATCGGCACTCATCATCATCACTCTCGGACTGTTCGTGCTTTTCACCATACCGTTTCAACGCACGGCGATCCTGGACGCTATGAAATCCGAGGCCGGGAGCACCGTAACCTCCATCGACCAGGTAACGGCCAGCGCCATCATCACCGAA
>MWAR01000021.1 GCA_002068715.1 bacterium ADurb.Bin374 | reverse complement strand
TCTCGACAAGATTCTCGCCGCCGCGGGATTCAGGCGCGAGGAAGTGTTCATCGGCAACATTCTCAAGTGCCGCCCCCCCGACAACCGCACGCCGACCCTCGATGAGATGAAATGCTGCACGCCGTTCCTGCGGCGCCAGCTTGCCCTCATCAAGCCCCAGCTGATCGGACTGCTCGGCAACACCTCGTGCAAATACGTGCTGGGCCCAGATGTGCTCGGCATCACGAAGATCCGCGGCACATGGTTCGATTCGATTTTCGGCATCCCCTGCATGCCCATGTATCACCCGTCGTATCTGCTCCGCAACCAGTCGCGCGAACGGGGCAGCCCGAACTGGGAAATGTGGCAGGACATCCAGGCCCTCAAGCGCCGCTACGACGAACTCGCCTGAAAAACAGCGCAACGCACCACAGAGACACTGAGCCACAGAGGTTTTCGGGCGCATCGTGACGCGTTCGGAAACTCCGGAAAAGGAATTTTCAGGTTTTCATCTGTGCCATCTGCGGATCGGCTCTCGATACGAAACCAACATGCCAGTCGCGAACCGCCCCGACGGATATAGTGCGGTCGTTTTTGTGTCTTTGGGGTGAAATTTTCTCTGTGCCTCCGTGACTCTGTGGTGAAGCTGTTTTCCAAGACTGAACCATGATGTCTTCAGCCCTTGTACGATTCGGGACGATCTGGTAAAATGCGGGGCATGAGGATCTTGAGGTGGATCGCCGTCATGGCGGCTCTGGCGCTCGCGGTTTCGGGGTGTCTGGGAGCCGGGGGCGGCGGCGGCGTTTCGACCCAGCCGGCGGTGGCCACACAGGTTTCCGGCCAGGTGTATTTTGCCGAACGACAGCTCTATGGGGGAATCGCCGTCGTCGCGAAAAACGCCGCCGGCACCACCGTCGCGACGACCTACACCGGAAACGCCGGCATCTTTTCATTCCAGAACCTGGCGGCGGGCATCTACAGCCTCACGGCGACGACGGGAGACAGCGAGACGCTCTTCGCCACGGGGCTCCAGATCGGCGCGGACCAGCCCGTCCAGGTACCGGAAACATCGCTGCTGGCGGTGAAGGAGGCCTACTTCGACCGCATCACGAGCTCGAGCGTCAGGCTCGTGTTCAAATCGAACACTGCCGCTGTTTCCCAGATTTCCTACGGTGCTTCGACGCTCAGGACGACGGTTTCCGCGTCCGCGGCGACTTCTCATTCGATCGAGGTGACGGGACTGGCATCGAACACCTATTACGACTTCACGATCCATCTGCAGACCACCTCCGGCCAGCGCGTGACCCGCTCCGGGCTCGGCACCTGGACAGCCTCGGGCGCCACGCCGACGAACCTCTCCATCTCGATAAATAGTGGTGCTTATGAATCACACAGTTCGGCCGTCACCGTCTACCTGCGAGCCTCCGGCGCGACGCAGATGCGGGTCGGCCAGAAGGCCGATCTGTCTGACGCTCTTCTCGAAACGTATGCCACCAGCAAAAGCATCACTCTGTCAGGTCCTGACGGCACGAAAACCGTGTATGCCCAGTTCCGCGATGCAAGCGGCAACGTCTCACCGATCCTCGGCACATCGATTCTTCTCTCCACCGGCAAGGAAGGATATCTTGGGGTATGGATCGAGAGCGGAGCCTCGACCGTCACTTCCAACAACGTTCTTCTGACCCTTCTGTATCCGGGTGCCGAAAACATGCAGGTGGCGAACGACGCCGAATTCACCTCCTCCTATTGGGAACGGTACACCCAGTATCGCCGCTGGAACCTCCCTTCAGGCGACGGCACGAAAACGGTCTATGCCCGCTTTTCGGGAACCGGCGTCGATTCGGAACTCATCTTCTCGGCCTCGGCCTATTTTTCCACGACCGCCTCCGGAACCGCATCAGGCACTCCGGGAACCGGATCGGAAACGGTTTCGGTCGATCCGACTGAGCCTGTCGAGCTCGTCATCGGCAAGGATGGCATCCCGCAGAGCGACGCCGGCAATCTTGTCGGAAAAACAGTGAATCTGATGCTCGAAGGCGATTCCCTCAAGATCGTCGCCGTCGTCCGGAAGAAATCAGGCACGAAGAGCATCGTCGAAAACGATGTCACGCTCAAGGTCAACGGCGTCGTGAACGGGAACACGGCACTCGGCACCATCGATACAACGACGCGAATCTACACGTCGCCGTCCGAACCGCCGTCACAGGATGCCCTCACGATCACAGCCGTTTCGAACAACAGCTACACCGACGAGGGAGGAACCACACAGCCGTTGGAAGCATCGTTCTATATCAAGCTCCAGGATTTCTGGAAGCCACGCAAAACAGAGATGCAGAACATCGCCGGCACCGATATGCCGATCTACACCCTGCTCGTGGATCCGATCTGGCAGCCGGATAACGACTACTATCTTTTTGCCGGAACGAACGGATACGGCACTTGGTGGGCCCGCGTTCCCTCGACCGTGATCGACGATGCCGCCACATTCACGTGGAATCCGACCGCCCTTGCCGGGAAAAATCTGATCAATCCGGGCAGTTTCATTGTCAATCAACTCGCGATCAATGTGAGCAACGGCGATATCGCCGCC
>MWAR01000020.1 GCA_002068715.1 bacterium ADurb.Bin374 | reverse complement strand
CCGCCTCAAACGATACACCGAACAGGAGCTGAAACTCAATCTCGACGCGGTCCGTCGCGCGTTCGATCTCTACGTCATTCAGAAAAATCCCCCGGAAGCTCTCATGAAGACGCTGAGAGAGGGCACCGTTGCCTCCCTGACTTCATTTCTCGCGGAAAATGGGTATCTGCGCAGAAGCGCCTGGTCCCAGGCGGCGGCGAACCCGAATGACGCCATGCCGTCCTCGGCCGGCGATCTCTGGCAGTTCCGACGCAATCTCATCCGGAACTCCAGCTTCGAGGATGACTTCGGATACGTCGATGTGAACGGCGTTCCCACGTCGACAGCCGACCCCTACATCGCGTCCGTCACGGTGAAAGATGACGGAAAGCCCGACTACTGGGATATCGACGAGGAAAACTGGACCGTCAACAAGTCCGCCACACAGAAGATCTACAAAGATCTTCTGACTAGCAACGCCACATACGTGGTCAGCTTCTGGGGAAGATGGTCTCCCCCCCTTCCAGCCACAAATTCTTCCTTCTCACTAACAGTGATGAAGGAAACCAACCAAGAGGAATTGAAAACGATCTACGGGAACAGCAAGCACTGGAAACGCTACTTTGCCACGTTCTTCCTTCAGAATGCGGCAACGCTGACCGTCAAGCTGACCGTGAACGGAAACAAGGGGGAAACCGCCTACTTCGACGGCCTGATGCTCGAAAAATGGGCACCGCCCGCCGACAACCCAACCATGACGCCGTTTCCAAGCGCATGGGCGAAAGACTTCGTCGTCACGTCTGCGATCGCGTCGGCCGCGCTCCAGCAGACCCAGGTGTTCGGCCTGACCGGTTCAACCTCCGTCGACCTCCCCGAAGGCTGGGTCCACCGCTTCCTCGAGTGGTGAGAGACAACGAACCACAGAGACACCGAGACACAGAGGAAGAAATTTATATCACCACAAAAACACAAAGACACAAAGAGAATATTTGACCTTTCTTTGTGTCTTCGTGCCTTCGCGGTAAATAAATTCTCAGTGTCTCTGTGACTCTGTGGTGTTCCCGGGTGTTGTTCTACTGGCCGATGCGCATGATGCGGCCGGTGTTCGAGCCGGGGACGCCGTATTTGTTCTGCCCCTTGTATTCGTCGTAGGTGTCGATGGGGTATTTCCTCTCTCCGAATTCATCCAGATCGTAGCGATTTCCGATCGGCGTCGACGAGGCGATATTGATATATTGAATGCTCTCGGTGGCCGTGCTCTCGTGGCCGTAGATATCCCTGGCGCGAAGGGTGACCGTCCAGAGACCATAATTGCCGGAGCTTGCCACCGGGAACGAGATCGGCACTGGGTAGATCGTGGCGTGGTGGACGCCCTCCGGCTGAGGCGCCGACTCGTTTCTGAACACCGAGGTGTCGTTGTAGCTCCACGTCGTCCAGCTGCCCGACGACAGGCCGTTCGACGTCACGGAGATCGAGGCGATACCGCTCCAGTCCATCAGGGTGATGCACAGCTTCACACCGTTCGATGCCGTCGTCAGCTGGCCCTCGTTGATGTAGAACGCCCGGCCGGCGATCGGCCACGGGGCCGAATTGTCGATATAGATGCCGTCGGAATACGCGCCCCACGTCGACCAGCCGGCATGATCGGTGGCCTTGATGCGGGCACGATAATACCTGTTGTCGATGCAGCCGGAGTAGTAATACCCCGTCGCCGTGCCGGCCAGAACCACGTCAGTCGCGATCGACGTCGAACCGAAGGTCGGCTGATCCGAGACTTCGACGACGACCTCGATGGATTTGAGCGTTCCGTCGGCGCCGTAGATGTTCTTCGGGACGAACTGGGCGTCGGTCGAGCCGGGGAACGTGAACATGATGTTCGTGTCGCTCGACACCTGGTGGTTCGGGTCGGTATTCCCCACCCAGTCGGTCGTCGCGGCGGGTATGGGGGCGTTCAGGTCGATCGCGATCGGGATCGCCGTCGTGTACCACGGCGAGATGTTGCCGGCGACATCCTTGAATTGGGCCCGTGCCCAAAGATACGCGCCGTTGGAAACGGCGAGCGTGCGCGCCACGGCTCCCGTCTTGTTGCCGAGCCATTCGGAAGTGAGGGTCGTTCCGAAGTCGGAAACCTGAGCGATCTGGACATGTACATCCTGGACGCCGGAAAGATCGTCTGTCAGATTCTTGGCGATGAACGCGGCCGTCGTGTCGCGCGACCAATTGACATCGGGATCGAGGTTGGAAGCCGGATCGACGATATACGAACCGGTCGGGGGGTTCGAATCCTGGGTCGAGAACACCGCGGCCGACCAGGCGCTGATATTCTCGACCGCGTCCTTCGACCGCACGCGGAACCAGTATTTGGTGCCGTGCACCATTCCGTCGAAGCTGAATCCCGGAGTCACCAGCCACCCGCTGCTCACGACACCAGCCGAGAAGGCGGCATCGGTGGCCCGCTGGAACTCGTACCGCTCGCCGCCGGAGGTGGCATCCATCACAGCCTGGCAGGAGACGATGTTCGACGTGCCGGAGGAGTATTCCGGTTCGGGGCTCATCGTCGGCACCGGCGGCGG
>MWAR01000019.1 GCA_002068715.1 bacterium ADurb.Bin374 | reverse complement strand
GGAGGGCTTCCGCCGCCGTGACCGCGGCTGCTGCCGGGTCGGTAGCGATGGCGGCCGGAACATCGGGGCAGGGCAGGCAGTCCGTCGCCGCGACGGCGAACGCAGCCGTGTCCTTGGTTGGCGCATCGGCCGGCCGGGCGACGGACGCAGGGGCATCGTCCGTGCCACTCAAGGCAATTTCTGGAGGGGCATCGATGACCGGCCGTGTCGGCCGCTGTGCCGGAACTGCCGCTCTCGCCGTGGCTTCCGATGCCGTCGAAACCCCCTCTTCGGCCCTTTGTCCTGCCGAGGAAATGCAGTTGCAGGGCGATATGGCGGCCGCGGCAAAACCCGTTCTGCGCCTCCTTCAGGGCGGCCGCGACAAAGCGCAGGGACGTTCGGCCGGAAAAATCTGGCAGGGTGTCGAGGAACAGCCGTGGATACGGCATCCCTATGCCGCGATCGGGATTGGCAGCTTTCTTCTCGCCCTCTTCGTCAGCCTGCTGATTTTCTGGTGAGCGGCGCATGAATCGCAAGATTTTAGTCGCTCCTTCCGTTCTTTCTGCCGATTTTTCCCGTCTGCACGAGGGTCTTGCCGCCATCGAGGCATCGGGGGCCCACTGGGTGCACCTCGACGTTATGGATGGCCATTTCGTGCCGAATCTCACGTTCGGTCCTCCGGTGATTTCCGCCCTGCGCCCTCATTCAAGCCTCCCGTTCGACGTGCACCTGATGATCGAAGCCCCGCACCAGTGGCTGGCTGCCTATCGCCAGGCCGGCGCAGACCGCATCACGTTCCATCTCGAGGCGTGCCGTCATTCTCAGCGGTATCTCGCCCAGATTCGCGAGCTGGGCGCTGCGTCTGGGATCTCCCTTAATCCGCAGACGCCGATCGACGGGCTCGAGTATCTGCTGGATGTCTGCGATCAGGTGCTGATCATGACGGTGAATCCGGGATTCGGCGGCCAGGCGATGATCGAACCGGTCATCGAAAAAATCGCGAAGCTCCGCAGGCTCATCGACGAGCGGGGTGCGAAGACCCTCATCGAGGTCGACGGAGGGGTCGACCGAAAATCAGCGCGAAAGATTATCGACGCCGGTGCCGATGTATTGGTTATGGGATCCGCTTTTTTCCGTGATTCGGACAAGTCGGGGCTCGTGCGGGATATCGCATCCCCCAGGACCTGAGACTCCCGAAATGCCCGCGCACGGTGCGCCAGGTTCCGGAATGCGTCCGGATGGCGTGTGTGTGGAGGAGGTGCCATGCTCGAACGGCCGAAGGCTTTGCCTGAACTGCTCGCCTCGATGGAGGAGCAGTGCCGTGCCGTGCCTGGAGACTTGGGGCTGCTGCAGAAGCTCGGCCGCCTGTATGTTCGCCAGGGAGCCCTGAACGAGGCCGTCCGGACATATCGTCGTCTTCTTGCCCAGGATGCGTCACAGATTGCCGCCCTGATCGAACTCGGCCTTTGCCTCGCCCGCCTTGGAAATCACGACGAGGCGCGGTTTGCGCTTGAACGTGCCCAGGAGCTTCAGCCTCAGTCTCACTCCGTTTTTCTGGCCCTGGCCAAACTCCATGAACTCATGGGAAACCAGGAGCAGCAGGTCACGTTCATGATGCGTGCGGCAAATGCCGCTCCCGACCGTGCCGACATCCGCCTCGCTCTTGGCGAACTGCTCCGCCGTCACGGGGATTTCGCCGGTGCTGCCGCTCAGTATGAAAAGGCGATCGAGGCCGCTCCCGATCTCGAAGCGGCCAGGTTCGGCCTCGCCGTCATTCACATGCGCCGCGACCGTCTCAACGAGGCGATGGAGCAGTTCCGCCAGATCGTGGCGCGGAATCCCAGCGCGCATGACGCTCATTTCAATCTCGGCCAGTGCCTCTTTCGCCAGGGAAAATACGCGCTGGCCGCCGTTTCACTGACATCCGCCCTGAGGGGCCTGCCTGAACATCCCTCGGTTCTGCTCCTTCTTGCACGCTGTCATCATCGGCTCGGCGATGTTGACCGGGCGCTGGTCATGATGGAGCGCCTTTCCGAACTCCAGCCCGACAACGTGGAGCTTCTCGAGGAAATGTGCCGGCTGTATCGCCAGGTCGGTGAAGCCGATGCCGCGCGCGACATCTACGGCCGCCTTACCCGCCGGCATCCGGAGCGCGCTTCGTATGCGATGGAGCTTGCGGAGATTCTGAAGGAAGAGCGTCGGTATGTCGAGGCGGCGAGCGTCTTGGAAACTATGTTCAAGCATCATCCCGGCCATCTCGAGGGACATCGCTTGCTGGGTGACATCCTCTTCGAACGGGGCCGCCTGAAATCGGCCCTCGAGGAATATCGCAAGACGCTCATGGTCAGCGAGACGTTCGAGCCTGGCCTGCATGGGGCGGCTGCCGTCATGCGCGCCCTGGGCGACACGAAGGGCGAGTTCGAGATGCTGAGCCGGCTTCTGACCTGCGGCGCCCCTCTGCCCACCGATCTTTTCAGGCTCGGCCAGCTGGAACGCGAGCTCGGGATGCCGACGAGCCTCGAGCGGTTCCGCCGCGTGTCAGAA
>MWAR01000018.1 GCA_002068715.1 bacterium ADurb.Bin374 | reverse complement strand
GGTTCGCGAGCCATTTCAGCGTGTTGATGACGAAGGCCGTATAGGGGCGGATCGTGCGGTCGGTCGGAACCTGCGTGAACCCCATCGGCCAGAGCGGCCCGCCGCACAGCATCGCGACGTTCCCCTGGCCCACGCGGTGCGTCAGGAACGCTGGCTGGAGGGTGCCGCCGCGGGACAGCGTGGTCGAGAGCAACACTTCGGCACCGCTCTTGCGGCCGGGGTAGGTGAACAGGCCGTCGAACTTGGGCAGCGACGAGAAGAATTCCTGGTTTTCGACCGGGTCGTCGAGCAGGCGCAGGAACGCGTACGGCGTCTCGCGCGTCGGCAGGGCCAGGCTGCACGGGGTTCCGACCCAGGACTCGCCGTCGAGCGGGACGGGGAATATCTGGGCCAGCTTCGAACCCGCGTAACCGAGTTTCGCGTATCCGTCGGCGCCGGGCAGGATCAGCATGCCGGTCCTGCCCGATTCGAGCTTTTTCAGAAGAAGCTCGGCATGAGGCTCCAGGACCGTCTCACGGATGCCCGCGAGAATGACGACGTCGGCGTCCTCGAGGTCGGGAGCGATCGCTGGGGTGGGAACGGCGGCCTTCAGCTCGAAATCGACGGTGGGCAGCCAGCGGTCGTCGGTGATGCGTGTCCAGCCGCAGACGTGGGCGTTCGGATCGCCGCGCGCGGCGGCCCGGATGAAGGTTTGGTCCCAGGAAGGGGAGCCGGCGAGGATCAGGATCTTGAGCCGCTCCTTCACGACCTTCAGCAGGAATGCCGTCTCGTTGTTCTCGTGCGTCAGCTCGCCGTCTAGTTTGGGAACGGAAACGGAGTAGGTGAACGCCCCTTCCGTATCGCATGGTATATTTATAGCAAAAGGTATTCTGGTTTGCCCCGCCGGAATTTCGAGAGGCAGGGAGGTGAACGGGGTGCCGTCGCGCAGAACCGTCACGGGGATGGAGGCGGATGCTATGCGCTGGATGCGGAGCTCGCCGCGCAGGCGGACCATCGAGTTGAGATATCCGATCGCGGGCGGCCGCTCGATCGAAACCGCGAGATCGCGTGTCTGTCCGGTTTTGCCGGCACCGAGAAAATACAGCGGGGTGCGGACGCGGCCGAGCGCGTCGAGCGGCGAATCGCCAGTGTTGTGCGCGCCGTCGGTCAGGATGACGACGCCGAGCAGATTGCCCTCGCCGAGATGGCCGGTGATGTCGGTGACGGCGCGGGTCAGGTTCGTCTGGGGGCCGTCGGCCGAGAGTCCGAACGACGCGACGTCGTCGCGGCCGAGGGGCGCGACCGAGCCGGCGAACGAGAACAGGGCCGGCGTGATGCCCGTCTTCTTCTCGAGCTTCTCGAGCAGGCGGCCTTTCTGAAGCGCCGCCTGGAGACGCTCGATCCTGCTCCGCTCCTCTTCCTTGATGCTCATGCTGCGCGAGGTGTCCAGGACGAGGGCCAGCTTGTTCTTCTGGGGAATCCAGCCGGAAACGGTGCATTTGAGCCCGGCGAGCATCGTGAGCAGCCCGGCGACGAACAGGATGCGGAGGCCGGTGAGCGTGATGAACAGCGGCCTCGGGCAGGGTTTGTCCTCGACCCGGTAGGTGAGGATGAACCAGGGAAGCGCGACCAGCAACGCGAGAAGAAGGCCGGCCCAGCCCCAGCCGAGTCCGAACCGCACCGACTCGATCGTCTGGATCGGCGCGGGGTCGAAGCCGAGAAGCCCCAGGAGCCAGTTCATATCCGGAGACCTCCGCCTGCGCGGATCGGCCGGTTCGCGAGGACCGATTCGATGAGGACCGCCAGGAGCAGAACCCAGAGCAGGGGCATCGATACGTCGCGGCCTTCGCGCACGGCGACGACCTGGCGACTGATGCTCTGCTTCGAACCTGCCTTGTGCTCGAGCCGGATGAACCGCACGACCTTTTTGTCTGGAATGCGCTCCAGATTGCTCTCGCCGGCCGGCGGGTTGACGGCGAACGCTTCTTCCCGGACGACGGGGCCTTCGAGGCGCAACCGGTAAAAACCGGGTTGCTCGCCCGGGGGAAGCGTCACATGGAGAAGCCCTTCGCCGTTTTCTCGCCTGATCGGAATTTCCTGGGCTGGGCCGGTGGGAGGGGTGAGCGTGATGCGCTTGAGGCCTTCTTCGAGCAGGGTCATCGAGATCGGTGTTCCCGGGGTGACCGCGTCGGCGTTGAGCCCCTGGCGCGTAACCATGCCCATGACCGACGAGTGAACGAACGGCAGGAACGTCGGTCTGAGCGGCCAGGTCGTCCAGGAGGTGTCGGCCGTGAACGTGATCAGCAGCGACCGGCCCTGGCCGCGGCGCTCCTCGATGATGCCGGGCAGCCCGTGACTCATGCGCGCCAGCACGAGGGCCGACGGGTTCGGCTGCGTCTGATAGAACTCGTACACCGGTGCCCGGCCGGGGTCGCCGGCGCCGTCACCCTCGAACGGCCTGAACGCCGGGTGTCCGGTATCGAGATCGGTGAGCTGGTAGGAGACCGCCTTGCTGACGGCATTGCCGACCCGCTTGAAC
>MWAR01000017.1 GCA_002068715.1 bacterium ADurb.Bin374 | reverse complement strand
AACAGGCATGAGACCCGGGCAAAACGAGCCACTCAGCTCGAAGACCTGGGGAAGAAAAAGGCAGAGGCGGAAGGCCGGGTCCGCACGATCGAAATGACGATCGCGACCTGCGAGACAAAAAAGTGTCGCATCGAGGACGAACTCGCGAAAACCGCGATCGACGCCGCGCTCGCCGGAGACCTGAAGGCGCTCGAAGCTCTCGCGGGTCGGTATGGAGAGCTCGAGAAAGATCTGCATTCGACGGCGAAGGAACTCGAAACGTGCCGGGAAGCTCTCGAGGCGGCAAGGCACGATGTCGACACGCTTGCAAAGAGCATCGAACAGGCCGAGAAAGAGGTCGGAAGAAAGGCGGCCGAGCTCCGGAAACAGGAAGAATCGCTTTCCAGAGCCTTTTCCGGGGCCACGGTCATAGGCCTCCAGGCGGCGGTCAGAGAGACGGCAAAACGGCTGGCCGCCGCGGAGGAAGTGCAGAGTCTCGCGGGTGAGTTCCGAGAGGCGGCCGGCGACGAGCGCCGCATCTGCGAAGCCACCGCCAGGCGGAAAGACGAGGTTGAGAAAGCCGCCGCCGCGGTCGAGGCTTTCGAAGAGAAGACGACCGCTTTCGAAGCCGAGATCGAAGAGCTGAACGAGCAGAAGACCCGGCTGAAAGTCACGGCTTCGTTCGAGGATCAGCGGCACCTGCTCGAGGATGGCAAGCCCTGCCCCCTGTGCGGCGCTCTCGAACACCCGTTTGCCGCCGGAGTCGACGGGGCCTCGCAAGTGAAGGAGATCGAAGCCAGGCTGAAAAAGGCTAAAGCCGCGCAGAAAAAAAACGCGGAATTGCTCAAGAAAGCCAGAGATGCGCATCAGACACTGGTTGCCGATCAGGTGTCGGACGAGCGCGCGGTCGCCGATTTGCGGAAATTGGCGGCAAGCCGTCAGAAGAAGTGGCAAAAGCTTGCCGAACATCTCGGCGAGAGTGTCACCTTCGAAGACGAGACACGGCTGACGAGGCTGGTCGAAGCTGCCGGCGCCGCGCTGAAAACGGCGGAACGTGCGTTCGAGGAGCATCAGTCAGCGACTGAGGCGCTGGACAAAGTGTCGAAGTCACTGACGACAAGTCGCGAACAGCTTCAGAGTCTCGAAAAAGCCATGGCAACCGCCATCGGAAAACGGCAGCAACAGGAAACCCTCGAACAGTCATTCGAGAAAAAACGCCTGGAACTTGAAGCACAGTTTCAGGAAACGGTCGACCGGCTGAGAAGCAATATCATGATCTATGGATACTCCGAGTTCGACGAACATGTTCTGCCCAGGCTTCGCGAACGATGGGAATCCAGGCAGGAATCGCAGAAACAGCTCGATCGGACGCTCGAGATCTGGAACGGCGAGAAGGCAAGGCTGACCGGCGCGACCAGCGAGCTGGAACTCCTTTCCCGGCAGATGTCGGCCGCCGAAGGTGAACTGAAACAGGCAGCCGATGAAGTGGAAGCCGTATCCATGGAACGACGAAGGCTGTATCAGGACCGGGACCCCGACGTCGAGGAAGGAACGCTTCGGGAGTCAGCCGCCATGCACCAGGCCCGGGAGGACGAGACGGGTAAACGCCATCAGGCCCTGCTGGTCGCCCTGGAACAGCGGCTCACAACCGAGAAAAACCTGCGGGCCGACCTCGAGTCGCTTGTCGTCGAGATCACAAAGGCTCAGCAGGTGCTCGACGCAGCCCGGATCACCGGCGGCTTCGCAGATGAAGACTCGCTCCGGGCGGCACTTCTGCCCCCCGATGAGGCCGCCCGGCTCGATGGGCTCGAGAAACGGTTCATGACCGAATCGGCGCAGATTTTCGGCAGTCTCGAGGGAATCGACCGTCAGATCGCGGAGAAAGAGGCCGTGCGACCGACCGGGCTGCCTCTCGAGCTCCTCATCGCTCAGGAGCAGGAAACGGCCTTGGCGGCAGAACAGGCACATGCCGCATGGCAGGAGCGTGCGAACGCGCTGGCCGTGCACGGGAATACCCGGGAACAACATCGAGACATCGCCGCCCGGATCCAGGAAATCCGGCGTGGAGGCGAGCGGTGGGCAAAGCTGAACGAGCTTATCGGCTCGGCCGGCGGCGACAAGTTCCAGAAGTTCGCCCAGGCCCTGACGTTCTCGAATCTGGTGTATCAGGCCAACCGCCAACTGGAGAAACTGTCAGACCGGTATCTCCTGTCAAACGACGATCTCGAGCTGCGGGTGATCGACAACTATATCGGAGGCGCGAAAGCGACCGCGAAGAACCTGTCGGGTGGCGAGAAGTTCCTCGCCAGCCTCGCCCTGGCCCTGGGCCTCGCCCACATGGTCGGCCGCAAATACCGCATGGACACCCTGTTCATCGACGAAGGCTTCGGGGCCCTCGACCCCGAGACCCTCGAAACAGCCCTCTCGGTGCTGTGCGCCCTCCATCAGCAAGGCAAGCTGATCGGCGTCATCTCCCACGTCGAGTCCCTCCAGGAGCGCCTCCCCGCCCGCCTCGAAGTCATCCGTCTCG
>MWAR01000016.1 GCA_002068715.1 bacterium ADurb.Bin374 | reverse complement strand
GAGCGGTTTAAGCCTGAGAAGGTCGTTTCGTTCCGAGGGAAGCACGACCCAGTCGCGGCCGCGGGCGTGTACAAGCGTTCCAGTTTTATAGTCCATGATGCGTTACCGTACCTTCCGGAAAATGTCAGGCCGCTTTGCGACCAGATCGTCGAGCGAATTGAGATAGTGATACACGATGTAGTCCTGCCCCATGTCGAGAATAGCTTCGCGCTGCTTGGCGTCGCGCGTCATTACTCCTTCGGTGTCGTGCGGCGTTCCGTCGCAGAACACATGCACCGGAAGGGGGTTCTGCCCCTGTTTGGCTTCATAGTAAAAATCGGGTTGGCAGTAAAGTCCGCCTATGCGTTTTTGCGCTTCATCGGGCAATCGCAAGCCCCGCTCGTACAGGTAGTCGAGGAACTTCTTCTCGGTCGAGCTTGATGTGTCGTATTCGGTCAACAGGCGCTGATACTGTTCGTCATAGGTACCGCTTTCTCTCGATCCCACTTCGACTCGGGCGGTGCGAAGCCGCTCGAGAGTTTGTTTTATAAGGAAGCGGTCTATCACCGGATGGTCCGGCTGATTGTAGTAGCTCAAAAGATCCTTGTAGCTTGCCTTGTCGAGATATTCAGTCTCATCGAAACGGCATACCTTCCATGCCTCGTCTATCACCCGCTGCCACGCGTCTTTTTCGCGTACCATCGACGCCATGACGCCAAGGCTGCCTTCTGAAGATTCGAACATCAGGAGGTTCGGCGAATCAGGATTCCCGATCGGCGTGATGCCCAGCTCGGAGCTTTCCACCTGAAACACTCGTTCGACCGCGGTTTTAAGCGCATGCTGGAGCGTCACCCTGCCTGCGTAATCGAGTTCGAGCACTTTCAGCGGTTCGATATAGAGCGCGTCCGCTGTATCAGTCGTATAGAGCTTGACGACCTTGAGGTCGTCGGCTTTCATCTTGGTGTTCTTTTCTTTACCAGCCATCAAGCGTTGGCGGAACCCGTGGGATTTCCAGTGGCCTGAAACCTTGTTGAGTACGAAACCGTCGTCGTTGTTCGCCCTCCACTTCATGTTCACGTAGAAAAGTTCGGCGGACGGGATATAGCGCATGCGAAGAAGAACATCGTCGCCGCCCATCAATCGAATTTCATCCAGCTTTGAAAAATCTCCGTTATACCGGAACCAGGTATTAATCAGGTAGCCGAGCCGCTGACGTTCTTCTTCCTCGCAGGTAATATGCTGTGTTTTCTCGGCAATCCCGTCCGGGAGTACGAGCAGATCGGAAATGGTTTGGGTGCGGCTTTCAAGCGACGCTCCCGACCAGGGATCGGTATTGCGCGCCTGATCGCTATTTAATAGAAGATATCCGGAGTCGACACATACCGTAGCCTGATCGCAATCATTCGCGGTTTCCTGAATCTGCGCCCGCGTTACCTTGTACTTTGATCCGGAGTGATAAATGATATTTTCCGGGCCCATTTCGCGTATCGCAAGCACCCGGTCCCGGCTGATCGACTCCGAGCCTTTCTCGCCGTCCAGCATGAGCCGGACCGGCAAGCGGGTAAAGTTGTAGCCGGGGAGAAATCCTTCGCTTGCAAGATAGCGGAAGCTGTAAAATTCGGACATGGACTCGCTGAAGGTTTCATTTAACAGGAGCCCGCGCAGTTTATAGGCGAGCGCCTCGTTTCGTTTCGCTTCCTTGAACTCCGGGCTCGTCTGCTTGATCATGTTGTTGTCGAGCACGCGCCGTGCGGCTTCAATCTGTTTCTTGTGTTGTCTATAGAGCGTTCTCCAGCGGTCGAGCGAACCGTCGAACGATGTTTGCATGCCGCGATACGCGGTATGGTTCCACTCGTCGGAGTACCATGAGGTTTTCGCAAGGCGCGGCTCAAGATCGCGAACAACCTTCTTCCATTTGGCGACGGTATTTTCTGAGCCAGTAATAAAATGTTGTGTAGGTCAGGCCGTGTTCCTGGCAAAATACCTGTTGAGGCTTGCCACTATCCTGCCATTGTTCGATAAGGGATAATATCTCCTCCTGACGGTTGATTCGTTCCTGCTTTTTCATGAAACCTGTTTTAGTCCCAAAATTATCTCGAGCTGGTGCTCGAAACAAGAGGCATCAGGCCGAACGCTTACAGTGAGTTTCGGGCCCTGGTTCCATACAATAGTCGCTCCCGTTGGAAGATTATTGATAGTAAACGATGAGCCTGAGGAACAAACCAAAGTTGAACCTGAGATAGATGGAGGTCTGGCTGTACGAGCACGTCGGTGACGGCGCGTCTGACGTCGGACGGAGCGGGAGCGGGATGGCAGCAACGCTGGCCCGCGCCTTCGAGATCGCGCTCCGCCGGCTCGACGACGAGTCGATCGACGTGTTCGGCGACCCGGCGCCCGACTCCGCCTCGACCGTCGAGGCCGCATCCCACGACCACGAACGCGACGGGAGGGCCGCGGAGTAGGGCTCGCGCGGCCCGGCGGGCCGACGATCTGGCGAAGGTGCTCCCCCCAATCGCACCAGAGCCGGATCGTCGTCCCACCGGGCTACGTCAGCAAGAACCGAAGGAGGATGAAGAAGATGGCACAGCTCGTCACGCCGAAGAAGAAGATCCCGCTCGACCAGGCCGAGGAGAAGGACCTGCGCTACTGGGTCGGGCGTCTCGCCGCAGAACTCGAGGAGAACCCCAACAAGCAGTACGCCGACCGCGATCGTGCGCTCCTCGCCGGGATGCGCGCGGAGCTCGCCAAGCGCCGCGCGGCCTCGGGAGGTCCCGCCGCCGCCGGCGCTCCCGCCGCTGCCCCGTCCACCGCGCTCGCCACCGCGGCCCCGGCGTCCCTCGCGAACCGCGCAAACGTCTCCCTCGATGGGGTGTCGGGGGACCCGCAGGCGATGACGGCGCGCCTGCAGGAGTTGAGCACGTCCTATCACCTCGTGAGCCCCGCGACGGCGGTGGACGCACTGCCGCCAGGGTTCGGGGTTGCGATCTCCGTCGTCCGCATCGATCCGTCCACCGACCGGAAGGGGCCCGGGGACGTGGTTTCCATCGGCGGGAAGCTGATGCTGTCCGCGAACTCGCTCGCGCGGGTCGCCGCGGCAGCCGGCATCGACTGGGATCCGTCGCGCAGCGGTCGTCTGGACAACGGGAGGGACCCGCACTACTGCCACTTCCGCGCGGTCGGCTTCGTTCGGAATTTCGACGGGTCGGTGCGCACGCTCACCGGCGAGGTCGAGGTCGACGCCCGCGAGGGGAGCCCGCAGGTCGAGGAGATCCGCGAGAAGGCGCGCAAGCGCGCCATCGAGCACCCCGACGATCCCAACGACGGGGGCGCGAGCCAGATCCTCGAGTTGCGGAAGTTCCTGCTCCGACACGCCGAGCGGAAGGCGAAGAACCGTGCGATCGTGGACATGGGGGTGAAGCGCTCCTACACCAACGAGGAGATCAGGCGCCCCTTCGCAGTTGCCCGCCTCATGTGGACGGGGCAGAGCGACGACCCCGAGCTCCGACGGACGTTCGCCGTGATGGGCGCCGAGCGGATGCTCTCCGGCACGGCCGCGCTCTACGGAGCCCAGCAGGCGCCGGCGCTGCCGACCCCCGCCGCTCACCAGGCGCGCCCGCTCCCGCCGTTCACGGGGCACGCGCCGCCACCGATCGGGAGCGTGGACGACGACCCGTCCGACTACGGCGGCTTCGACGTCGACGGCGACGGCGAA
>MWAR01000015.1 GCA_002068715.1 bacterium ADurb.Bin374 | reverse complement strand
CCGCCTCTTTTGCGGCGAACCATTTCGCGCGGCCGGCCGCGAACCATTCCTTTTCCGCTTTGGCACCGCGAGATTCGATGGCGCGGACAATGTCGTCCTCCATCTTTCCGAGCAGGTCGGCTGTATCGCGGAGCTGGTCCTTGCTGCCCTCGGTGTAGGTCCAAGGCGCGTGAAACATGAGTTTCGCGTTATCTGCCATGTAGACCTTAGCCCCGACAACGCCGCTGGAGATGTAGGAGGCCATCGACGCGGCCATGGCGGAGACGTACATCGTGACCTCGCGCCCGGCAATGACGGCCGCATTCAGCGCGTTCAGGATCTCAAATCCGGCGAAAACGCTTCCGCCCGGAGAATTGATGTACACGTCCACAGGCCCGGACGAGCCGATCGCCTTGATCACGGTTTCGGTTCCCGTATAGCGCCCATACCATCCGCTGCCGCTGCGGCCGGAGATTATCGAACCAACAATGATCACACGCGCTTTTCCGTCAGATTTCTTCACGCTCATTTCTCACCTCTTTTGGGTTTCTTTTCTGTGTCCTCGCTCCGTGGCATAGGCGCCGCCGGAGTTGCCTGATTCGCCGCCTCTTCCATGCCGGTCTCAAGATCCTCGATCCGGGATTCCAATTTCTTGACGGCGGAAGAGGATGCGCCCGGCGAAGTCGTGCCGCTCTCGCTGGCCTTCTTCACCTTTTTCCAGTTTGCCGAATTGATTTTCGATTCGATGTCGTCCGCCTCGGTCTCGCTGAAGCCGCAAGCGTAGAGAAGATACACTCCAAACGGCATCACTTCCGACATCCCGGACGATCCGTAAGCGTTCCATGCGGCCGTCATATTGCGTGCGGCGTCGGCGCGCTCGTTCAGCGCGATGGACTGCACGCGCGGCCAAGCCACCGTGAAAGTGCCGTCGCTCGGCCCCGGAATCACGCCTGCGTCGATGCAACGCTGGATCACGGGCGCGACAACTTTCGGTCCGATGAACATCTCGCGCCGATTCGTGACGCGCTCCATCCAGTTCAGCGTGTCCTGCTGAGAGGCCAGTTTCGCGGCCTCGGAGCCGGTCAGGAACCGGCGGGGAATGCCCGTCGCGATGGAGATCATGGTGATCTGGAGGTCGAAATGGTCTTTCGGTGACACGATGGCCGGATAAAGCAGTTTCGAGGTCGCTCCCTCGAACACCAACGCGCGAGCGAGGCCGTCGAAATACATGGAGGTCTTCTCCATCATCCGTTCGTAGGCGTCATCGTCCAGCGTGGCCGTCGGGTCCGTCTCGATCGACAGACCGGAAAAAGCCCCGAGCCAATAGACTTCCGCCGAAGCCCCCGAGAGCTTCGTGATGTCGAGAAGCTGGTTGTAACACTTCTGGATGCGCGAGGTTCCGTACGAAAGCCCGGAAGATTCCTTGAAATGGACGCAACGCGAGGCATGGATGCTCTTGCCTGAAGCAATCTGGCTTGAGAAATTCAGGTCGATCGTGGACGTGAAATCCTTCGTGCGGTACAAGAGAACGTCCCCGTAAGTCGGCGAAGACTCGTCCTCATCCCGCTTCTCGACCTCGAATTGACCGTTATGCAGGATCTTGATCCACGAGATTTCCATGTCGCGCTTCTGCTCGACAGGCATGTTCAGTTTCTTTCCGTCCGCAAAGCCGAACACCAGAAGCGACTCTCCGCCGATGCCGCCGAGCACGTCCAACTGCTTCATGGACGCCAAAAGCGGCTGACTCACGCCGTCCTGCAACTTGTACTGCCGCGTGAGGAGCGCCGCCGCCGCCTTCGAGAAGCGCGAGGTCGCCCCGCGCGAGTCGCTGGGAAACGGGACAGCCGCCCAAGAGTAGTCCGGAAAGGTCTCTATCACGCGCGCCGCGATATTGTTCCGGGCGTACATCTTGTAGTACTGATCGAACGAAACGGTCGTGGGATACTTGCAGTTCCGCCAGACGCGCTCCATCGCGGCCTCAAGCATCGTGGAATAAGCCCCGCGCCGAAGATCGGCGATAGCCTCGCACCTGACCTCGGGCGATTTGGCCGCTTTTGTCGAATCCGGCACAGAAACAGAGGCAGTTGTGGATTTTTTGTTCATAATTCACCCAAAATCGTCACGATATTACGACAAAACGGCGAAAACGGCAACAACGTCAAATCGCCGCGCGGAAGAAGACGCAGGAGAAATGGCAGTCCCCTTGCTGGTTCCGGCGGGTGCAACTCTCGCATGAATAGGTTCCGCCCTGCACAAGTTGGAGGCACACCGCTTCAGGCCCGCCGCCTTCGGTCGTGCGGAACGCGCACCGCTTTATCCGGGCGCATTTCTCGCATGTCGCCTCAAAGATTTTGGCCCTGCTGTCGTATGCCGCCCGCTGTTTTCTCTTCATACCGCTCCTATTATGCGCGCCCTCTTGTTTTTTGAGCCCATCAGCTCGGTTATTCCCCAGACAAGGGCGTCCAGCCTGTTTGGCGAAGGCTCGCCCGAGTCGGGGTTCCATCCCACCATCTCCCCTTCCAGTTCGGGAAGACAAACCGCTATGTGGAGATCGCCCGTCGCGCAGATGGCGGCAACAGGCTGGGCGCGGATCGCCTTGCCGCGCGTGGCCCAGACCTTCTTGTACGGCGCGATGCGGCTGACCGAGCGGATGTTCTTCTCCACGAGATCGCCGCCTTGGTTGGCCTCGCCGACGATCAGATCCGCTTTCCAGTGGGTGTACGCGTCGTAGACGGCCTGCGCCCACTCGTCCGGCGTGCCGCGGATGCTGCGGTCCTCAAGAACGTAGTACTGGCCGGACGAGCGGCGGTCGAACGCCTTCGGGCGCGTCCAGCCGCACACGATGATGCCGGTCAAGTCGGCCTTGGCTCCGCTGGTGACCGCCGGATCGACGCCGACCACGATCTTGTCGAACTGGATCGCGCCGATCTCCTCGAAAGTCTTGACGCGCGCGTTATTGATGTCGTTCATCTTGAACAGCGCGTCCTTGCTCTCCTCGCTCCACTCGCCCTCCAAGAAGCGCCGGCGGTTCTCGGGCGAGAGCGACTGGAGTTCCCGCAGGTAGCCTTCCGAGAGGTTGTCCAGATTGTCGCAAGGATTGATCCGGCACCAATTGTACATCGACGACTGCTCCGGCGACATCGGCAGCCCGTTGAAGATGTCGAACTTCTCGACATAGGTGCGGTAGAGGTGATGGGTCTTGTAGGTCGGGTTGACCGTGGAGAACGAGCGGTTGACGCACATGCGGCCGTCGGCGCTCTTTGCTTTGAGCGAGAGACGTGTGCGGGCCTTTTGCATCCCTTCCGGCAACATCTCGTTGGCCTCGTCGAACAGGATGGTTGACCAGTCGGAACCCAAAAGTCCGTCACTCTTGTCGCCTTCGTCCAGTCCGCCGAACCAGACCGTGCTCCCATTCGGGCAAGTCAGAATCATGCGGGAGTTGTTGTAGGAGAACGCGACACCCTTGAAGCATTTCTCGATCACGTCCTTCAGCGTCTGCTTCCAGAGGTATTTCTCGGCGGTGACGCGGTGCAGGCGCAGACACAGATGACGTGAACGCTCATAGGTGAGCGCGCGCAGAATGATGGCGCGGACGCAGATGAAACTTTTGCCGCTGTTGTGGTGAAAACTTCCCCCGGCGGCATATATTGCCGTTGACGGCACTGTAAAATCGTAGTACTCTTCTGGTTCCTCCTTGAAAGAGGATTGTAAAACAACCGTCAAACCGAAAGAATTGCTATATGAAAGCGCAGAAAACATCAGATCATGGCCGAGACAAATATCACTGGGGTGATCATCAGGAACTAATTCGCGCGAACTACAGAAACCGACAGGATGTGAGAAGGATTTTGTCGATGTTGAATATCGAACCGACAGATCGAGCGATATTGGCTTTTGCAGCGTGGCGTCGGTCAAAAGGCATTCGCGAGCGGTCGAAATTCTACTGGGGCGATCATCCGAACGAAGCCATCGCGCTATACAATAGCGGATTGAGCCTAAAAGCCTGCATGCCGCATTTCGGAGAGAAGTTGGAGAATGAGGAACACTTCCGTCGTTGGCTGCACAAAATGGGCGTTGCACTGCGAGGCAAAGGTCTTCGGGGGGAACGTCACAACTCGTGGCGTGGCGGTGTAAAGATGTCGAAGGGATACCGAATGGTACAACATCCAAACGGCTCTCTCGACAAGAACAACCGGCGCGTTTACGTTTTTGAGCACCGTCTTGTGATGGAGTTGCATCTTGGCCGACCACTTCTGCCAGAGGAAGTTGTTCATCACAAGAACAAGGATGTTTTGGATAACCGGATTGAGAATCTCGAGCTATTCGTAAACAACGCGGATCATCTTCGGGAAACACTGAAGGGTCAGGTTCCAAATTGGACGCCGGAAGGCAAGGCACGGATAACCGGTCGTCCAAAGAAGAAAGCAGCCGATCACCCGGAACAAGTTCGCTGACATATAGCCAACAAAACTTCCCGGCGCGTATTCCTATAACACGATGAATCGGGTGCGCGTCGAACCATTTCCCATTGTCGAGTACGATATGCTTTAAGCGACCAAAACCTTTGACGAACGGCGCTTCCGCTTCAACAACAATTCTTCGACCCTCTCTCGAAAGCGAATTGACCGCGAACGAACTCGCCCGATCAAAAAGAGTTTTTAGAGGAATCTCTCCGTCGGCAGTCTCGACGAGAGATGCGCCGCCCAAACAGCGCGAGCCCCCGAGCAAAAGCGTATGGCGAGCGATCGGATCGGTCATGAAGCCGAGCGCGATCTCTTGCTTGGCATTCAGCCGGAAAGACATCTCGGTTTCTTTTTTGAGCATATCCGTCAGAAGTGCGCTCTTGTCCATAACAGAACCGAGAATCTCACAAACGCTGTCCGCGCGCAAGCCTAAAATTACAGAATATTGCCGCAACATTACAGGAGTATTACACCAACATTACAGATTTGTAATGTAAAACGGATGTCGATTTAGAAGTAACGCCTTGCCGGGCAACCACTTGCGAAGTTAGCCAAGGCTAACGTCTGAAAAAAGCCATGTTCAGCCAGAAAAGACAGCCCTGTAAATAGTCATTTATAGTCACAAATGGCCTAATGTAAGGCATTTATGAATCATTACAAACTTGTAATGAAATAGTTGTTTGATTTTTGTCCTATAATATGCTTTAATTGGAGAGGCGGCTGGGGGAGTGTGTCGGATAGCCTTTATTGGTTCTTTATTGTTGATTCATAGAGCCTGTTATCAGTGAGCGGTGTTCCTCCAAGAACAAAGAGCGAAACGTAAATGAAATTTACGGTTCGTTCTTTCGGTATTCCGAAAGATCGGTCCTGATAACGCTAAGCAGTTTTTATTCCCTATATTGTTCCCGTTCATTGTTGCGGATTGTGTCAAAATCTTTGACCCCTCTTTTTTGATCGAAAGCCGGAACGCGAATACAGACCAATCGTCATGGATCTTGAGGGTGTTCCACACCAGAACTTATTACTGCCGTTTACCGGCGCGTGTGAAGGGCGGCTTGCGACGGCAGGACATTTCCGCAGGCGGGGATTATGGGCAGGTCGTCGGGGTATTCGAGGATATCAAACCGCTCGCCCTCCTCTATGTCCGCCGGGACGCTTCTGGACGCCGCCAGATCGACTTTGATTAGCCGGGCGCGCTTCTCTTCCGGCGTCATGAGGGAATACCGCCTGAGCGTCTCCTCGAATGCCTCGTCGTCGAGAACCGCCTGTATCGGGTTGTAGGGTGTCATTTGTGAGCCCTCTTGCGCCTGCGCTGGAACCACATTCGCACAAGCCGCTGACCGTTTATAACATCGCACGCCAACCAAAGCGCGAACGGCAGGCCCATCATTACAAACAGCACGGTCTCGAGTTTCATTCCGCGTTCTCCCTGAATGCTCCGAACATCTGCGAAAGGATCTGGCCGACCCTGTACGTGCCGGCCTTGCAGCCGAGAATGACGCACTCGCCCCGCCGGACGGCACCGTCCAGCCGTTCGCACCGGACAGGATCTCGCCAGCCGTCGAAGTAGCCCGCCCACATCCGCTGGGGCGGGAAGTTCTCCGGATGGGTGTGCGGGTTCTGCGGATCGTCCGGCGGAGCCCTGAAGTCGGGAGGCAGGATGGCGGGGCGCTTCCACTCTGGCTGCACGCGCCCGTCGGTGTCGCGCACGGCGGGCTGACGGTCCACGGGGCTGCCGCAACCGTTCATCCTTCTCGCCGCGTTCGCGTCCCATGACCACTTGCCGCCCATCGGCTCACCTACCCTTCTGTACTTTCCCGTTTCCAGATCGACGCGCCAACGGACCCAACCGGCGCGTTCCTTCTTCCGGAGCCGCCTCAGCCGGCGCGCCGCCCGCATCTCCGGCCCGAACAGCCAATACGCCCCGGCCACCGCCGCCAGCCAGACCAGAAGCGGGATTTCCCGCAGAAACAGGAGGAGGTTTCTCATAAGTTCGCCTCCGCGCCCGAAATGTTGATCTGGATGGCCTGCTTCAGGCCGCCCTCGTCCTTGTACCGCCCGCGCATGCGCGACGTGAGGATCGTCTTGGACAGCGCGGCGTCCGGAGGGAAGTACTTCTCCGAGGACTCCTCCACCTCGTCCTCGCTCCTGCCTTCCGGGGTCACCCTGCTTTTCCGGAACTTGCGGGAGGTCGTGACGCGCATGCCGATCGCCGCTTTCATCGCCGCGGCCTCGACCGTGAGCACCGCCTGATCTATCGCCTCGTGGTATACCGACATGAGAACGGGGAACGTCCCGAACAGCCGGCTGACCGCCCAGGACGGCAGGCTCGCGGCCTCCGCCACCCCGGCAAGGCCTTCCAGCTTGGCCGCGCCCTCCACGATAGCGTCGAGGAACATGGCAACGTCCACCGCCACGCCTCCGGCCTCCTTCGTCCTGCCCGCTATAAGCACCGACGACGGCAGGGCCATGACCATGTCGCCGCACACGGATGAGTCGGCAAGCCAGTGGCTCCGCCCGACCGGGGCGCCCGTGCAGGTGATGCCGAAGCGCGACTCGCCTTCCTTCATGGAGCCCTTGAAAGTGTCACAAGAATCTGTCACAACCGTCACAAGGGACTCGTTTTTCGCCTCTTTTTCCCTGTTTTCGAGCGCGGAAGCGAGCAAATCCTTCTCGAGAGTGTCACAAGAATCTGTCACAACTGTCACAAGAGGCTTCTCCGCTACGCTACCCGCTTCGCTGCCTGCTTCGCCACCCGCTTCTGTCTGGATGTCTGTTTCAGCGATCATTCTCCGCCTTCTTTCTCTTCCGTTCCCAAACCGCAGTCGCCCGATCCGTTGAGCACCACCCTCCGGCCCTTCACCCCGATGTTCATGGCCAGCGCGCGCGCCGCCTCCAGCCTGTCCGCCCAGCCCTCTTTCGGCCCCGGAAACGCCCTCCCGGCCAGAGCCTCGCGCCGCCAGTGCTTCGCGAAGCCGCTGATGCACCGCCACGCGTCCTCCGGCGACATGCCGAGCCCCTTGGCCACATGCCGCATCTTCAGCCCCTGCTTGCGCAGCTCCGTGCCCGCCCAGCCCTCCCACGTCTCCCCGTACTGCCTGTCCCTGTTCACCGTCGAGGCCGACGTGAGCGCCGGCGCGCCCCTCTCCGCCGCGGCGACCATCCTCCCGTCCGCGCCGACCGCCGCCCTGCCGTTGGGGAACTTCCGCCTGCGCCGGGCGATCCCGGCGTTGTCCTTGCCGGCCGATCCGTTCCGCCAGCCGTCCATGCCCGCCGCCCTCATGACGGCCGCCATGTCCGCCCCGTCCGCCATCGCCTTGCCGACAAGCGCGCCGGCCATCTTCGCCGCGTCCGCCCTGATGCGCTCCACCGCCGCCGCCGCCCTG
>MWAR01000014.1 GCA_002068715.1 bacterium ADurb.Bin374 | reverse complement strand
GTAGCTCGCCTGCGGCGGAAGAGCCGGTATCACCCGTCCCGGGGCCGAACAGCCGGCGCCATCCGTCGAGTGTCGCTCCCAGCGGGCACAGCCATCCGCAGAAAAAACGGCCGAGGAGCGGAGTCAGCAGCAGAATGACGATTCCCGGCCAGTAGTGCAGGGCAGGCTTCAGACCTGCGAGCGAATCGAGAACGGCTGCGAACGGGCTGAACCTCAGCCCCAGATCGACCGGTGCCCACGGTTTGAAGGGAAACCGCGCCGCCAGAAACGAGGCGATGAAACAGAAAAGTGCCCCGATCTGCGAAAGCCTGCGGATGGTTTTCATGGATACCGGGACGGTTTACAGCGGGAAATACCGCGTGACGCCGATCCAATACTGTCTCGGGAGTTCCGCCTTCGAGACGGGCAGATGATCGTCGATCGGCACGTAGTAGGAAAAACCCCAATTCCACTCCGGCGTGAGATTCTGGGAAATGCCGTAAGCGAGCATCTTCGACGGGCCGCCGGCATAATCGATCAACAGACAGACTGGGCGTTTCTCGTGTTTGATTATGACGGCATCGAGGCCGGCAATCACGTCGTCATTCGGCTTCTTGTCATCATCGGCCCAGGAATAGCCGAACAGTTTCCACTGATACCCGAGATGGAGACGCACGTCCTTGAACTCACGAGAGAGAACCAGGTAAGGCGAGGTCTTGTAATACCCGACGTCGTCTCCGTAATCATTCGCGCCAATATTGAACGCCCCGACGGCGAGGGACAGCTTGTCGTCACCGGTTCCCTGGGTCAAGATCCGGTATTTGAAATTGAACGACGTCGGCCCGGCATAAAGTCCGGATTCCGTGGTCGAGAACGACTGCCGCCCGACCACGTCGACGCCGAACTCCACTTTATTCAGACCATACCCGAGCGAATAGATCATCGAGTCAGGTGTGTGGACGGCGTTCCGGCTGGCGTCTTCGGTGAAGGTGTATGCGTAGTAACTCATTTGCAGCATCAGGTTGTCTGTCGGAATGAGATCAGTGCTGGGAATGGAGTTCAAGAGCGACGGCAGCGCCGACACGGCAGTGCTGGAAAGCATGAGCAGCCCGATCAGAGCTGCGGCAAGGCGCATTGGGTGAAAGCGCAACATGATGATCTCCTGTTTACATACAAGATATGGCTTTCAGCGTTTCGCGGCTGCATCGCCATCGGGGCTTCAGTCGAGACCATTCTTTACGACTGGTTCGAAACTCTTGCCCGAGGTGAGCATGCCGATGACCATAACCATACCATACATCTCTCTCTCGCCGAAGACGCTTTGATTTCCATCTGCCCAAGGGAAATCGTTGCCCGACAATCCTTGACCGGTGTCCGGATTCGAAGGAAACGAAGGGCTTGAGGGAGGGAACGTGGTTACAGATCGGTGTGCTGATGTACAGCGGATAAATGAGTCCTGAGAGTTCCCGCGACCGTTTCTACCAGCTTCCGGTGGATTTCTGACATGTCCGTTGTATCGCCGAACCGTTCGTCGTCCTGCCAGAAGAAGGACAGAATCGCAGCTTTTCCTGCCTGGATTCGGATCCGTTTGAAGCCGTGGTCGCGAAGGACGCTCAGATGCTCCTTACCGTGGTCGCGACATGGAAACATTCTCTTGATGGTGAATGCATATTCACCAGCCGGGTAGGGAATTTCCGCGATATACCGGGTGGTTGTGACCTCCGGTGTCTCTGCAAACGGGATCGTTCCGGATAGCTGGGCGATGTCTTTGCCAGGAACGGAAGCGGAACTGGAGTCCAGCCGTTTCGCTTCACCGATTTTCACCGAAACCATGCGGTTGCTGCTGTCGAACACCTCGAGCATTTCCGGCCCTGATTCGGCTGCCTGCTTCGAGGCGCAGATCACCAGAAGCCCTTTCTCTTCGCGTGCCAATGCATCCATCGCTTCTGATCGTTGCCTGTCTGCCAAGGAGATGCCGGCAGAAAGAGCGACGGCGGGGCTGGCCGGGTCTGCCGGTGGCGAAGACCACGACGACAATGGGGCCAGAACAAACGCCAGGAGGACGGCGAGACGCTGAAAACGCATACGTTGTCCGGCCTCGTCCGTCGAAAGACCGAAAAGATCGATCACGTCGCTCCACAAGGCCAAACCGCGAGATGTATGCCGAAAGGGCCGTGGCTGATATATACTATAAGAATTAGAACGTTGCATGGCTGACGCTCCTCGATCGGTTCTCTGAATAGATATTGCCGATACTTTCTCCAAACGGAGAAGAACGCTTGACAGCAGAGCTTGTTGCGCATGCGCCGACCGCCCTGGCCCTCGCAGATGAGAACATCAGGCCGTCCTGGCGCTCGAACGCCCAGATGCGGACAAGAGGGCAGCCCATCTTTTCGAGATTCGCGAAAATGGTTTCGCAGTGCTGCTCGGAAAATGTCGGTTGCAAGCTCCCTTCGGCATGATTCACGCCGATGCCGCAGCCGTAGTTGCTGTTGAACCAGGCGAGGTTCGTTCCGAAAATGAACCACGGGTCGATCCGGCTGGCGGCGGCCGCTTCGGCAGAAACTGCGGTCAGCGCCAGAAACAGAAGAATGACCGGGATGGCGAGAGTGCGGATGGTGCGCATACTGATCTCCTGTTATCAAGCAACAATCGATGTCCGTATTTGCAATATTACCAAACATCTCCGGGGTACGGGACTTGCTTTGTCCATCATGGGAAGGCGGATGCGCAGCTGCCAAATCGAACGACCGTTCGAGGAAAAGAAGATGCGAAGTTCGGGGGAGTGATATAGAATCGTTCGGGTTCCTTGAAGCATTTCAGCTATGGAACAGGGAAAAATGACGGGCGGTTCACTGCCTCAGGAAGCTGGGCCAATGGCAGCCACAGTTTCGTGGAGAAAGCCTCCCTCGGATAGACGATGAGGATAACGTTGAAACGTAACAGGGGAAGGATATGAAAAAATACGTTGCCCTATTGTTCTTGGTGTTCGTTTCGTGTTCCGCGTTCCACACGGTATTTGCTGCAAACAGCCTCAATATATCTGTCAGCGTCGATCCTCGGGTTGAAGCCATGAGCATCATTTTCCGACTTGCAAAGGCAGAAGAGTATCTTGAGGGCCAGGTAAAAGGGTATTTGCAGGATACAGACAGGTATTTTTCAGCTTTCCGAACCCATCCGGTCATCGATTTTGTGAAAAAAATACGTCAGGATCACGGAGTGAGCTTTGACGCTCCTATGTCACTCGCTGTTCATGTCCTGGATGCAGGATCCTTTCAACCCAGAGTGCCCTTTTCACCACGGCCCCATGGCCTTGATAATCGCTGGAGTCCACCAGAGGCCGAAGAATTTTGTTCTCTTGCCCGGGATTTCGTGAAGAAATCAAATTTCCAGCACTTCTTTGCATCCCATGCATCGCTATTTGATAGTGCCGTTGCGAAGATGAAGGCACTTCTCGAAAAACAGGCGCATCTCGAATGGTTTGATGAATTTTTTGGGAAGAGCGATTCGGGTGGATTTCATGTCATCGTTGCCATGAACAACGGCCCGGCCAACTATTCCGCCGAAGTCGAGATGCCTGCGGGGAAAGAAATTTATTCCTGTATCGGGGTGTACACGTGCGATGAAGCAGACTGTCCGGTTTTTGACCAGAGAATTCTTGCCACCATCATCCACGAGTTTTCCCACAGTTTTGCAAATCCATTGGTATACAATCAGCGCGCGGTTTGGCAGAAAGTCGGAAAACGCCTTTTCCAACATGTTCGTGATGAGATGACCTCTCAAGCCTACGGGGATTGGGAGACAATGATCTGTGAATCGCTGGTCAGAGCATCCGTTGTTTGTTATCTGCGAAAGAATTCCAGCGAGGAGGACGCTCTTCAGGCAATACAAACAGACGAGCAAAAGGGCTTCCTCTGGATTATGGAACTCGCCGCATTCTTGGAGCGATATGAAAAGAACCGAAAGACCTATCCGACTCTTCAATCATTCGTTCCTGAATTGGTTGGTTTTTTTGGCAGATATGAGCGCCAATTTGCCTCCGATCTGCAGAATCGTCCGAAAATCGTTTCTTTGAATCCTCCGAACGGTGCAAACGCCGTTAATCCGAAAATCACCGAAATTCAGGTGACGTTTGACTCCCCAATGAAATCGAGTTTCGCGTGGTGCGGCGGTGATACTTTCCCTCCAGCACCTTCTGGTTCAAAAGCTTATTGGACAGCGGACCGGAAGACGTGTGTTCTCCCCGTTTATCTGGCTGCGGAAACAACATACGGCATATCGCTCAATGCCGTGGGGGCTTTGGGCTTTAAAAATGAGAAGGGAGTTCCATTGCTGCCGACTGAATGGTCGTTCCGAACTGGAAAATAGAATATCGTATTATATAGAGCCTTGTTGGTGTATCATCGGCTGACCGTTCGATAGTCATAGAAACCGTGATACAAAATGGGAGAGTGCCATATGAGGGATTTTCTGCAACCGCAGGAAGGAAGTTTCCTTTTGGTTTTGATTGTATTCCTGGTTCTCTGCCATTTCCGGGTTTCAGGGGTTCCTTTCCTGGGAACACCGTGTCGAAGCGGCTCACTGAGAGAATCTTGCATCGCCAATATGCGCGTCATTCTTGGGGCGATTGAAATATACAACATGGACCACCCTACAAAACTATCGAGGATCGATGCTGATGTTCTCGAAGATCTTTTACGGAAAGGCCCCGCTCGTTTTTTTTCTGGTTTGTCCAGGAGATACCAAAAACAGATCGGACAATGCCTATATCCAGTCCTGTCTGCAGAACCTGGCTTGGAACCTAGATTCCTCATGGATTTCACAGTCCCATATTCCCGGGACTGCATATACGTTTTCCGTGTCGGATAGAGGAAATGATATATCATGCAAAATGCACGGGAACATCGGCGATTGATTTTCCGACACCTGGGAACGCGTTTCCGGAACTTTACGAGCAACCCACGGTATACTTCGCGGAAAGATCTCTCTCGTAAGGACCGCCCATGGACGATCGACGCTTGTTCCCCCGGACGTTGGTGGTCGTTCTGACGCTGCTGGCCTGCTGCCTCGCCGGTGAGGTCTCTTCTCGGAAAAACCTGATCCGGTTCGAGGTGACCGTTCCGGCCGATTTCTCACCGAGGAGCTGAAAGGCGCTATCGACCACCAGTTCCGCACCAGGTCCTTTTCGTGTTCGAGATCGGCCGGCAAAGGCCGGTCGGCGGCATACAACTCACCGAACTTCAATACATATAACCACTTCTCGAGCCTTGTCTGCAAGGCCCGGCGACGCACACGGTATTTGGGCAGCTCGACGAAGTGAAATACCATCAGGTCGGGCAGCACCTCGCCTGTCTGGCGTTCGCGGAACAGGTAGCCCGACTGGAGACGGTCGTGGCCGGGAAACATGATGTAATCGAGAATCGCGATGCCGTAGGCCGGGCAGAGCTTCGTGAAACCATCTTTTTCACGTAACTCCCGCGTAAGGCTGAAAGATGCAAGAAAGTCTCAAGCGCTTTGCCATGGAGTAATCATTTGCTCCCATTTTGGGAACGTGATATGCTGCAAGGAGAATGCATATCATTTCACAGAAGAAGCTTCGGGATTTCTGGACGATTCAGCCAAAGGCCGAGCTGGATCTGAGGAAATGGTATGCCTTCGTTCGAAGATGCCACTGGCGCAATTCGGCAGATATCAAGGCCGTCTTTGCAACCGCGAGTTTCTTTCGCGGAAACCGTGTCGTGTTCAATATCGGTGGAAACAATTTTCGCTTGGTTGTCAAAATGGTATATCAGTCGTTCCGCGTCTATGTCAGATTCGTCGGCACCCATGCGGAATATGATCGCATCGATGCCGAGACCATCTGAGCCGCGAGGGAGGGGAAGATGAAGCAAGTCAAACACATATCTCCGATCAGGTCGGAGCGTGATTATGAGAACGCGTTGCGGGAGATCGACGAACTGATCGACTCGAAACCCGGCACGCCAGGGTTCGACCGGCTCGAAGTGCTTTCCATCCTCACGGAAGCCTGGGAAGAACAATATCATCCAATATATACCGGCGATATCGACCCTGTCGACGTCATCAGATTCTGGCTCGAGCAAAACAACCTCACCCGCAAGGACCTCGAGCCCTACATCGGTTCCCGGGCGAAAGTATCGGAAGTTCTGAGCGGCAAACGCCCACTGAGTATGTTGATGATCAGAAAGCTCGTCGGTGCGGGAATTCCGGCTGATCTCCTGATCAAACCGATTCTCCTGGACAAGGCAGCTTGATCAAGGATATTGAAGGAAAAATATTTGAGGTTTGCGGGCTTTCCCAGGAAAAGTTTTACATCGAATGGAACGATAAATATTAACAGAAATATCTATCACGAGCTCGAAGCCACTTGAGACCGCAAGGACGGACAGCGGTGGTCCGGGGGAGCCGGCCGGTTCGCCAGGCCCTATCTGGTCACAAAATGGCCGCAGGCCGTGGAGAGCTTGAAGAGGGAATTGGGGACTGTTCGATGTCGATCGGGTCTCCGGAGGTACCCTTGAAAAAGCGGTGCCTGGCCGGTATCAGTATAAGGCGGGCAGCGGCTCGCGAGGTTCCAGTTCGCCCTCGAGCGTGCGGGTCATGATCCAACCTTCCTTCGCCAGTCGCTGGCGGTGACGTTGGACCCACGAGACGATACGGGAATTCGGATTGCGCTCGATGAACTCGTTCCATGCTTTGCGCACCGCCTTGCTCACCGTTCGGTCTTCGAAGCTCACCGTGATCGGCGTGTTATCCATGCCGACGAGGAAGGCGCGAAAGGTCACGGCGTAGTCATGGTTGATGTCGTCCTTGAGCGGAAAATCCGGATGGCGGTTGGCGAAGTCCTCCCAAAATTCAAGGCGTTGGCGCAGAACGTCCCATGAAACCTGCAGCGCCGCGTCCTCGGAGAACCCCTCGCGTGCTTCACGGGCCGAGGCCGCGAAATACTCCTGCCATGCCTTCGGGACCAGGCGGCCGAAGCGTTTCATCGGCCAATCACCGATCTCGCGGATGAAGCCCATCCCTTCGGAGTAGTCGAGCTGCCACCCGACCGTGGGCAGCTCTCTCCGCAAACGCTCTTCCGCCGGGAAGCCTTGGTTCTGGCTGTTAACCTCGGTTTTGTCGAGTTTGGCCATGAAGGTGCGATACTCGATCATGAACTGGTGAAGCAACGCCGAGACTTCTTCCGGCGGTCGGCCGTGGGCGAGGCGCTCAAACTCGGTTGCCAGCATCTCCACCGCCGGGAGGATCGGCCCGTGGAGCTTGGCGGCGAACCCATGCAGCGCGCTGCTGGCTTGGTCGGTTGGAGCATTGGCGTCGTCCGACAGCTGAACGAAGCCGCCGAACACCCATCCGGTTCTCTTTTCGTGTGTGACCTGGAACCATCGGCTGCGGCGCCCCTCGATCGTCGCCTCGGGGCCATCCCGGCGAAGTACGGTGATGGTCGCTCCGTCGGCAATGCGACCGATTCGTGCAGCACCGGCCTCAGGCTTCTCGCGCAGCGTCAGACCGCTGGGTGCAAGAACGATTCCTGTCGCCGGCCCCGTATCGGCGCCAAAACCGGCTCCGGCAAGCAATGACAACCACAGAAACGCCGCCAACCATCGGTGCCCTTGTCCCCTGCTCATGCGCTATCACTCCTCCTGTTCGGGAATCGCTCGGTCTCAAACGACAGCACGATGAATCCCCTGCGAATCGGTTTCCTGGAAATTCGCTTCTCCGGCTCAACGCTGGCCGGAGGGAAGAACCGAAAATGTGTCCGTCTTTCAGGAGTATATCATCTATGCAGAATGTGAAATGGGTCCGGATCGTCTTCGAATTCATCGAAGGCTGGTATAATTCCAGAAAACGGCACTCCGGTTTTGACTATTCACAGGAGCGATTGCTCCGGGGTTTGTGAAGCCTGGCCGGCGCGGTCGATGTGCCGGTATCAGAAACAGACGGGAAGGGGAGAAGCCATGAGCTCCAGCAACACGACGGGAGTTCTTCAGCGTTCATCGTGCTACGCGCAGGTTTTCAGGAACATCCTGTTTGTGTTGATTGCCGGAATTCTGCTCAACGTCGATCTGACGGCCGTTCATGGACAGGAAACGACCGGGCTTCAAACGCAGAAGGATTCCTACGACGCTCGGTTTTCGATGGCTGAAAAGCTGATGAAAAAGGGCGTGGCCCTTGGGCGCGAAAAGAAATACGATGAATCCGTAAACGTCTTGCGCGAGGCCGTTGAATTGATTCCTGACAACGCCCCGCTCTGGTACAATCTCGGGCTATCCCTGTATCATGGCGGCAAGCCGGAAAAAGCGCTTGAGGCATGGAACAACACCGTGAGCATCAGACCGAACTATCCGGATGTCTGGTATATGATCGGCCTTGTGCGCTCGAAAGCCGGCAAATCGGCCGAGGCCATAGCCGCTTTTTCCAAAAACGTGGAAATAAGCCCTGATGACAGCCAGGCAAGAGCATCGCTCATTCGCGAGTGCTATCGTGTCGCAGCGAACAATATGAATTACCTGAAAAAAGCGGACCCGGCCATGTCAGAGAAACTCGCTCGGGAATTCCCCGGCGGGTTTGCGACTCCTGGAACAGGCGCGGCCAGTCAGAACGAGCATCCCCTCGGCAATACGGAAATTCCCGGCATGGGCAAAAACTTCAACGAACTGCTCGAAATTTTCAAAAAGATCCCCTTTCAGAGGGGCTCGGGAAAATAATCAACACCGCCTTCGATTGACAATCTAGCCGCAAAATTTTTATCTTTGAGCCGAAGAAGGAACGATAGTGCAACGAATAAATGCGCTTGACATGTGCGTCGAGCAGGATAATAGCCGCTGTTCGCGGTTGGCGTTCGGAGTATGGGGTGGATGACAGGATCGACCATTATCGAGACGGAGCGGCTGTTACTCCGCGAATTCGACGAGTCCGATGCCGCTGCATACTTCGCACTTGGGAGTGATCCTGCCGTCACCCGTTTCACGGGCACCGGGATGCTTACGAGCATCGAACATGCGCTGCGGATTCTCCGCGCAAACCCGCTCACAGACTATCAACGGCATGGGTTTGGCCGGTGGGCGTGTGTTCTCAAGAAGAGTGGCAATGTCATCGGATTCGCCGGGCTGAAACGTCTGGACGACCTCGGGGAGGTGGACATTGCATTCTGGCTGTTGCCCGCCTACTGGGGCATCGGACTTGCGACCGAGGCTGGACGCGCGGTCTTGCAATATGGTTTCGGACACTTGCATCTTGGACGAATCATAGGGCTGGTCGATCCTCGGAACGCTGCCTCGATGTGCGTTCTTGAGAAGTTGGGTATGTCGTGCGATGGGCTCGTTTCGTATCACGGCGAGGAGACTCTGAAATACATTCTTCGCGTAGAGGAACTATCCAACCAGACGCTGGACTGAAGCGGCTGACCCAGTGGGTATTATTTGGAAGCTGATAGGCAATGCGATCCTGGATGTCGCCGCAAAAATGAAATGCAGAGGTGAAAAGACCGAGCTTGTACGCCATAGGAAATTCGGGGCGCGGGAGGAGTCGGTCCGAGAGATCATCGAATACATCGAGCTCTTCGCCATGGCCAGTTCCTTTCTTATCCTGCTATCTCTCGCTCGAGCTTTTCAATCTCCTGCTCGGAGAGCCCGGTTGAGGCAGCGATGGTCGCAATCGGAATCCCAAGTGCGAGCATCCTTCGGGCAACCGAATGACAACCTTTTATAATCCCCTGCTCAATACCTTCGTTGCGGGCGGATTCGAGGCGGGTGATGAGGATGCGTTCTTCTTTGTCGCGCTGCTCGAG
>MWAR01000013.1 GCA_002068715.1 bacterium ADurb.Bin374 | reverse complement strand
CAGGGCGGCCGGAACGCCGTGCCCCATGACGTCCGCGATCAATACGACAAGATATTTGTCATCGGCGATGAAGTAGTCGAAGTAATCACCGCCGAGCTGCGTCGCCGGCCGGGAGTGGCCGAAAACGCGGTATCCATTGAGCTCGAGAGGTTTCTTGGGGAGGAAGTTGGCCTGCACCTGGCGAGCCAGGGATACTTCGCGGGCCATCTCATACAAACGGGCGTTTTCGAGTGCCGTCCCCGAGATTCCGAGAAGCGTCGTCCAGAAATACTCGCTCTGCCGGGCAGGGTCATCGGACGACGGCTCATGCAGACAGACGGCGCCCCAACAACGGCTGCCGACGAGCAGCGGAAGATACGTCGTGTACAGGTGCGAGTCTTTTCGTCTGAGCTGTCGCTTGCCGTCGAAAACGATCTTCAGCTCGTCAGCCAACTCAGTTCTATATTCCTGTATGTATATTTCTCCCCGTGGCCCAGCGACCTGGCCAAGGGGCTGGACCTTGCCGGTCTGAGGCTCGAAGTAGACGAGCAACCCGGCGTCCGCCCGCCATAGCTCGCAGAACTTGCCGATGACTTCGTTCGAAAGGACGTTCATCTCCAGGATCGCCGGGAACCTGCTTCCCGCCTCATGCAGGGCCGTCAGCTCCCGGACCTGCTGGTCGAGCCGGATGTTCTGGTCCGTGAGAATGGCGTTGGCTTGCCGAAGATTCGCGATCAGTTGGGCAAAGCGGACGACCACATACAATGACACGGAAAGCAGAAAAGGGATCGTCATCGGCAGAACCAGCCCTTGTCGGGAAAATACCAGGTAGCAGAGAGCCACATACCCGATGAGAAGAACTGAGAGCATCGACGTCGAAGCGAGGAACGCACCTTCCCAACACAGAATACCGAACGTCAGCAGGGCAAAAAGCCCGACGAGACCCAGTTGCGAAACAATGGACGGAGCCTGAAGAAAATTCGAGGACAGGATATTCTCGAGGAGGTTTGCGTGGGTAATCACCCCGGGTTTGAGACCGTGCGGACTCAACTGGAGATCGCCAAGTCCCACAGCCGACGGTCCCACGAACACGACAGCGTCATGAAACGCGGCTGGATCGAATTTTCCTTCTACGATATCGGCGAATGCGAAGGTCTCGAATGGCTCCTTCAGACGCTCACCCAGATAGTTGA
Organism: bacterium ADurb.Bin374; assembly: GCA_002068715.1. The sequence goes on along the minus strand of MWAR01000013.1, from coordinate 7,599 downwards.
TGTAGACGGCCTTGCCCGTGGCCGCATGCCAGGAATTCTTGACGGGTTTCCAGGGGGGAAGATCGATGAGCGGAATCCGTCGGCCGCCGATAGCAACACCATTCTCTCCGATTTCAGCCTTCTGTCCCAAAACCCGTTCGGCAACCGCCAGTGGAAAATTCGGAATCCACTGGTCTTCGAAACGATGTGCGAGGAAAGTCTTTTGGATGACGCCATCCGGGTTCAGGTAATCGAAATCGACATTGATGTAGCCGAACCCACCGGCGACATCGGCAAGTTCCTTGAAGGGGGGACGCACTTCTTCTATGAGGATGGGCGGCGAGGCCGGATCTTCGTATGCCTGGAGTTCCGAAAACACGAGAGGGAGCACCACGTTGCCGGATCTGGCGCAGCTGTCGATGAACGCACGATCGCCGGCAGGATCAGCCGTGGATACATCTTCTAATATTATATCTAGCGCTACTGTTCGCGCCCCCGCTGAAGCCAATCGGTCTATGACAGTCGAATACAGCGATCTCGACAAAGGCCAGCTGCCCATACGCGTCAGACACTCATCCGTCAGGAGGACCAGCATGATTTTCGATTTTGTCTCCTGCGTGGTCCGGGCTCGGTATCGCCAGTCGAGCGTCCGGTTTTCAAGTCCGTCGAGGGATCCCGATGATAGAAGGATCGCGAACGTCACGAAAAACAGAATCGCGAAGCCGGCCTCCATGAACCGGAATCGCGTTCCCCATGTCGCGGAGGAATCGCCTGCCATGCGAGTCCGGATGAACGATCGAAGAATGGAGAGCACACCGGCTTTGATCGCAGATTTCGAGGTTGTATTTGTCATGATGGAATCATCCTCACTATTTTTATGGAGTGTAGCGATCCCGGATACGCCAGGTCAAACGCAATCATTCTCGTCCCTTCGATCGCATCGGCATCCTCAGGGTTCCATCCGGGGTATCGCCTCGTCCGAATCCGTATTCCGTTTGCGACTCCGCTCGCTTCCACTGTTCCAGAGTCAAAAACACGCGCTCGGGATAGGCACCGTTTCCCGAAAGAGGTAAAATGGGATAAAGCTTATTCCGGAGAAGATATGAAAGGAAAATATCTGGCAGGAACCGTCCTTGGGTGTTTCTTTCTGTCTCTTTCGCTTTTCGCGAGTGATGAACGGCCGATCTGTTCGTATTTTGAAGCTCTTACCCTCTTTCAGCAGGAAAAATTCGAAGAGGGTCTGAAGAAATACTACAAATATCTGCTCTTTTCCGATCCGATATTGAGCGTCGAATCCCGGAAGGCTGATCTTCAAGAGGCCAAAGCCTATTTCGACGCCCAGCATCGGCGATCGCCCCAGGATCCCCGTATCCGACTGTGTCTGAGCCTCTATGATCGTATCATCCTGGATTGGCCTCCCGCATGCAAGCGATTGGGCGAACTTCTCGCCAGATTTCAGAGGTCAGCCATGCTGTACTTTTTCAAAGGAGAATATCTCCTTGCCCAGGCAAAAAATGACGAGGCCCACACCGCCTTTCAGAAATTACAGACCGCTAACGGGAAAAAGCTGCTGGCTTTTGCCGAATTCCTGCAGAAACAACACGGAGTGACAGCAGACAAAAGCGAGCGGAAAGCCGTTTTGCTGAGAAAAGGCCTGCGGCATCTCGACCTTTTCGAAACGGAAGATGCCGTGAGGGTGTTGCGACTCGTCATGAAAGAATTTCCGGAAGAGCCCCGCGCTCCTCATGAACTGATGGATTTGCTCATTCGAGAAAACAGATTGCGGGAGGCGGAAGAAGTCCTTGCCGCCTGGAGAAAGCGCGATCCCGACGGCAAACAGTTGTATTTTCCGGAAGCCCGGTTGAGATTCAAACAGGAACGGTATTCCGAGGTTCTGAAAATACTTGCTCCTGTTTTGTCGGCTGATCCGGGAAATGCCTATGTTCAGTTCATGGTTGCGGAAAGCGCGTTCATGAACGGGGAATACGGCAAAGCACTGGAATTGCTTCCCGCGCTGCAGGAGGCCGACCAGGAAAACATCGGGCTCCTTTTCCGACGGACGGCAGCGCTCGAAATGACGGATAATGCCCCCGGAGCGGTCACCCTTCTGCAGGAAAAGCTCGAAAAGAATCCCTATAATATACCGTTTAATATAGAATTGGGCGGTATCTACGAACGCATGGGAGATCTGCAGAAGGCCAGATCAGCCTATCTGACGGCGATAAACGGGGATCCGACCTGGGGCGCCCTCGCCCAAAAACGTTTCAACGCCATGCAGGAGCTGAAAACGAAGGGACAGAACAACTCAGATACGATATTGGCCACGATGTTTCTTGGAGGAAAAGCAACGGATACAGAGCAGATGGAGGCAAAAGAGAAGCTTCCCCCCCCATCCATAGCACGGATCCTCGAGGAGCAAAAAGAAATCCTCGATATTCTGTCCCAATCATGAAAAGCCCTTCGAAACATCGCCGAGATCACGGCGACTCCCGAAGGGCTAGGACAATTCGAGACTCTTACTGGTTCAGAACCGAATTGAGGGTCGAGTTGGCGTCGGACGCCTCTCGGGCAGCACTGCCCGTCAGAGATTCGGCCGATGAGGAAACCCCGGGAGAGCCGGCATGCGACGTTCCCTCCAGTTGCGCGATTTCCTCGAGAACGACGTCATGCCTTGCCTTGAGCGTCAGATAGGTATTCTGATCTGCGTTCGTGATCAGCAGCCAGAGATTCCACCATGGGCGGCTTTCCCACTTCTTTTTCGCTTCTTCTTCCCTCTTTGCGAGGAGTTCCTCCTCGATTTTGAGCGCCTTGAGCCTGTCTTCGTCATTCCACATACTGCCCTGAACGGCCTTTTCCGTATTGAGCACGATTTCCGCGAAACTTGCATCGTCCTGCCGCAGAAGGTTCAGCACCAGATTTCCGATCAATCGGTTATTGCGACTTTCAACCTTCTCGTTGAGCGCCGATTGAACGGTTTCCGAAACCTTCTTCTGCTTGTTCAGCATGATGACCAGCCCCTCGGCCGTCTCCACCGCCGTGCTAGCCCCATTTTTCGTGAGATCGCCAATCAGATCGTGGAAACCGCCGACAACCTTCTCTTTCAAGCCCGTGTCGGATGAGTATTTCTTGGAAAGTTCGCCAAAGTCCACCGATGCCACCTTCGCGGTTGCCTGTTCCAGTCCCCCGTTTCCATTCACACCCTTGGCCCGGTCCGAATAAAAGGTGTCGATTTCTGCAAGCCGCTCCGGATTGTTCTTCTTCAGCTCCTTTCCGACGGCGATCTCCGATTCAACCGTGAGCTTGTGAGTCAGGATCTGCTTTTCCAGATCGGATGTGTTCGACGTGAGCGTGATACCCTTCTCCTTCGCGTATTCCGCCCGAACTTCGCTCAAGGTCGCCGCATCGATGAAGTCGAAGCTCTTTCCGCTTACGGAGCCACCCAGACTGTTATAGGCAAGAAGATCCAGACACATTTCGTTTCCGATATGACTCGGCATGTAGTCTTCGGAAATGGCGATCGTGTTGTAAAGTTGTTTCGTATTCGGATACCCCGACCCCGTATGAGCGACCGAGTCGGCCAGAATGTGTGCCTGGAATCCCTTCGCGCGGGCAAGGAGCAAGCTCCCTTCCTTGCCGCCTTTTCGCTTGGCAACGGCGATCATGGCATCGACGAAAACGGGGTCGTGGTAGAGTTGGTAGTTTTCCGAGACGCCGTTGTCCAGTCCGGCTGAGCCCTGCCCGGCTCCGATGTCGGGCTCCGTGCAACCGGCGAGGAAGGCGCCCATGCACTCTGCGGATATGGATCCGTTCGCCTGTTTCGTGGCGTCGAGGGCGATCTGCACATGGCTGAGTGGTCCCCATGCCATGCCGACGGTTTCGAGAAGAAGAACCATTAGAAGACAAGTCGCTATTTTTGAGACGTTCATTCGTTCACTCCCTTGCACAATCTATATGCAATACTTTTGTTATCTCATGGGGTCGGTCCCACGGTTCCGCCGGCATGAAAATACAAACCCGGGCTGGGGCCGAATTTTCCGCTTCCCTGCTCGACCATGGCGTCGTAAATCACCTGGCCGGCCTCCACCCATGTGCCGGCCTTGTTGTCATAGACCTGTATCGTAGCAGCCGGAGCCGCAGGAGCCGACGTCGTCTGTGCGGAGATCGGGATCTGCGGCGGAAGGCCCTGCAGACGGGCGACCTGCCAGTCCTTGCTCACGACTAAATTGATCCAGCCTTCAAAGCTCGAAACGCCGTGCCGGGATGCGACATTCATCGTGATTTCCGAAATACGGTCCGGGAAAAGCCTGGCGATGGTCTGCCACTTCAACGCGATTTCGAGCGCTTTCCCGTCTTTTCCTTCGAAAACCAGCCGTCCGTGCCGCTCGATATCGAGCAGATACGCTTTCCGCAACTTCTGCACCGTCAAATCCGGTGTTTGAGCCCTGACGAACTGAGGCGCACCGGGGGACATGACCATTGCCGGATCCGGTGTAAATCTTGAACTGATAAGCTGCCGCGTACGGACCGGATCGATTTTTGCTCCGGGAGGATAGTCATTGAGATATCGAGCCATGGAGTCGACCTTGCTGGTCTCCCCCCGTTTGTTTGCATTCCACATTTCCGAGACTGAAAAGACGCCGGGCTGCGCGCAGGAGACAACCGGAGGACGCGCCTGAACGAATGCAGGATCGCTCGAAGGCCAATACGGAGAACCGTCCGCATTCTTCCCGAACGGGGCGGCATTCGGCGCAAGCCTAGCCATGCCGTTTTCCAAAGCCTTATCGATCGGATCGGTCTGCCCGAATCCAACGGAGGCTGAGCACAACACGAGCAAGAAGAGAAACGCACGTGCCATTCCCGGCAAAGAAAGGATTACCCGCTTCCCGGCCGCCCCGACGTTATAATGCACTAGATCATATATTTTATGAAACATATTCTTTCCCCCGTTTTTCGGCCAGTCAGTCATACACCCAGTGTCGAGCGCCTTCCGGCGAAAGGGCGCCGATCGCGAACACCCGTTCGAACACGGTGTTTTTTTTCAACTTGCCGCAAAACACGACTGTGACTTTCACGCAGTCACCCCGCTCGCCCGTGCTCCGAACAAGGAAGTTTTCGATCACGGCTCCGCCGAAGTTTTCCGATCTTACGACACTCCCCACTCCGTTCAACTCCTCGCGGAACAGCTTTTTCTCCTTTGCCTCGGCAGCAAACCGATATCGGACTTGATGAAATCCGGAGCCGTTCCGGGCCCAGAAGCGCATTTCATGGGCATTTTGCCCGGAAGGCGCATAGACGACCTCGCCTCCCCTGTCATTGCCGGACGAATCACGGACCGGCCAGGGAACCATCTGTTGTATATCTCTATCAATGGCTCGAAAGAGAATAGCCGAGTCGCGAATGTGATCGATGGTCTCCTGGGTTACCTGCGAGCCCCTGATGCCGCTCGAGAACAACTGCCACACCACGAAAAAGACCATGGCGACGATCGCGCATGTCACCATGAGTTCGACGATCGTGATTCCCCCCCTCTCCGCAGGACGTCGCCCCCAAGACGGATGTATCATCAGCTCAGTGCCCGGAAATGGAATCATCGATCACGAGCGCCGTAAAGCAAGCGCTCTTGTCTTTTCCGAGGCTCTCCTTCCAAGAAATTTTCAGCACGATCTGCTTCGCTTCCCGCAACATACCGTCATTTGCAGGTGACATGACAAAACTCGCTATGGAATACGTCGTTTGGAAGATGGCTTGATCCAGCAGGGGCACTTCGATCGTATTCGCGACGCCAACGGGACCGAGCCGAAGTTGCCCATTCTGTATCGCAAGCAATTTCATATCGCCGTTCGTGCAGGTGACATTCCGGGGAAGGAGTTTTCTCGCCTGGGAAATGAAACTGCTCCCGAAATTCATCGCTTCGATGTCATGCCGGCCTATCCGGACAACGGCCGAAGATTGCGAATACAAGCCAAACAATGGCAGGATGGTCAGCCCGAGGACGAACAAGGCGACAAGAACTTCGACGAGTGAAAGGCCTCTCCTCGTTTTTCCTTGTCGGCAAGAGACCCAATGCCGATGTTTCGAATTCCGCATGTTCATTGTTTCTTCCCCACCAATGCGGATTGGGGACCGAGAACCATGGTGAAAAACCTGTTGTAGACGTCTAGATTGGTCGGGTCGGAATCCGGATCGAAGATGATGGCCCCCCCGAATTTGGAAAGCTGGGAGGGCTCGAGAGAATCCACGAAAAGCGTTCCTACGAGATCGAGCGGAGCCGACAATCGAATGGTTCCCTTCGGAGCCAGAAGGCTTGCCTCGATTTTTCCACCGACGGCTTCGATGTTTCCAGCAAGCGAAAGAATGATGAGCTTCCCGGCAGGGGTGGCCCGCCGAACCCTTCCGAGCCGGACATTGCCCGAAACGACGACGGCAACGGGAGCGGCGACGAAGACCTCCGGAGAGAGATCGAGGTCCCCATCGATGTGCACGACGAGCGGTTTTCTCAGGAGAACGCCTTGAGGCAAGCGTCGCACGGAACTGTCGGCGAAAAAGTCCTCCTGATTGGCGAAACGGAAAGCAACTCCATCCATCAGATTTTTTGCATCGCTGATCGGATCATATTTCTGGAGATTTCCCTTCCAGAGCGCTCCGTTCCCTTCCTGGTCGGCGGGCAGGGTGAATTTGGTCCCCAGATTGGGATATTCCTCTCCCGATCGGCCCAGAACCTGCTTTGCGGGAAACGACCTGTTTGCTCCGGAATTCGACCACTCGAACATCTGGTCGTATAACGAGTTGTAATAGGGCACCTCGCAGCTGTCCAGGAAATCCGTCGACAACTTCGTCATGTGATTCACGTAATCGCTGGGGGCTCCCGCCGAGTAGGCCGGCATCACGTCCGCAAGCGAGTCCGGCACTCCCTGCGTCCCCGCACCGTCACTGAAGAGATCAAAGCCTCCGGCGCTTATCATCCGGGGCAGAACGGAAGGATTGGTATATTCATTCGGCATCGCCCGGGGAATCGGGAAAACGGCTTTTTGCGAAGTTCCGGTCGGATCCGAGATGAAATCGGCAACACCATCGCCATTCGAATCGAAGATCAACGTGGAATACAGGATATAGCGAGCAAAGACATTGCCGAATACGCGAGTGGGAGTCATGTGGTTTTTTTCGCCGAACAGGCGAAGAGCGCTTGAATTGATCACCGTTTCAACAATTGTATTTCCAATGATATTACTCAGGCCCGCGGCAGGATTCGCCCATTCGGTGCAGCATCCGATCGGCATGGTTCGCACGCGAAGTTGCGTGTTTTCGAAGAGTGGCGAACAAAAATAGGGAATTTCCGTATTCTGATTCCCGGCACCGAAATAAATCGTCGGCCAGAAGAGAAAGAACTCCGACTCCTTGCGACAGGGATGCGTTCCATCGAGGTTGATGACGACCTTGGAACCTCCGAGAAATATCCAGCCAGACTTGCGCCATAAGCCCGTGTCCGTCGAGGAAAACGGCTGGTTCGTGTTGTGGAGGACCAGAATCCGTTGGGGGCCGCTATCCTGCTGGAACGTTTTTTGTGCACCATTGAACATTTCGGGATTCGAGATGTTTTTGACAAAGAGCGTGAACTTCGAC
>MWAR01000012.1 GCA_002068715.1 bacterium ADurb.Bin374 | reverse complement strand
CTGAACACGAAGATGGTTCCTGGGCCGGGCTACAATGCTGATTGATGAATCAAAAGCGAATGTATCGTCTTCTTCGCGAAACAATCGGACTTTCAAGACGCCAATTCCATTGTCATTGGCAAAGTCAATTGCGTCCTCATCAAGTTCGGTTTCTCGCTCCTCAAATACATCAAAAACAACCAGCCATTTTTCATTTGCCCAGCTTCCATTGATTGCAGTTTCCGCCAGCGCAGAGAGTAGTTCTCCGCGAATCAACGGGCCGCACTTCAATTCAATTGATGACAGAACCCAGTTGGGGAGGTTGTCAACCGACTGAATTAATCTGCCTATTTCTGGATTCGCAAAAGCTTTTTTAAATTCATTCTCGCGAACCATTATCATATCAGGATTTGCCCACTTTTGATTCGATTGCTTGGGCGGAAGCGACAGAACTTTAGCCTCAAATTTCCTTTCCAATACTATTGAAGCTGGCAGATGCAAGAACGCTTCCCAGTTTTCCCGTTCTTCTTGATTCGTTTGTTCAGAAGGTTTCTTTCCTCTTTTCAGTTTTCCATCCTTGCCTTCCCCCTCAGTTATGGAAACTCTGCTTTCGGCAATCTCGGAAAGTAACTGGTATCCCTTTTTTGGCCCAGGGTGGTGGAGTGTTCTACCTACGGCCCTTTTTAAATAGTTAATGAGATTTGTTTCAACTTGTAAATCCGACAATTCATCGGTGGTAATGCTGACTTCATTGAAAGACCTTGTGACAAGGTCAGCGATTTGGCCCGCTGAAAGATTTGAGGTCATTTTCAAAGCGAGAAGCTTCTCCAACTTTTCTTGAAGTCCCGGAAATTTCGCTTTGCTCATAAAAACTCCTTAACTGTTTTTGACAGCTATGTGCGCATTCCTATAAATCCGCCCATCTGCTCCGAATGAATTCGTCCGACCTTTCGGAGCAAAGCCGCACGCCTCACGACACGAAATTATTTTCTGATCCCTGGAGAGCTTAAGAACGCGATCATGCTCATATTGATGATGTCGGATCGAATATTCGGCTCGATGATTTCGCTCACATCGATTTTCGCATCGGGTCTTGGAAAGAGCTCTACAGCGGCCGCGGCAATCTCGAAAAGGTCGTCGCTCATGCCGGGTTGTGGGCAGGTGAACCAGATGATGGCGTATGCGGCTTCGGAGAGGATTGGTTCACTGCGAATCTTTTCGAGAAGAAGGTTGCGGGTTCCAGACCATCGGAAAATGCGGAATGATGGATAGTTTCGCAATGCCGCGAACAGCTTTCCCGGATCGAGCGTCGAAACGATTTCCTCCCCCCAGCCACCTGGGAGAAGGCCATCGGCGCCCGGCAGGCGACCTCCGGCCGGTTCAGGCATCATGCAGAGATGTGTCTCACACCCGGTTTTAGAAATCGTTTTGAATCGGGGTGGCCCTTCGAGTATGCGCATGATGACGAACGACGCAGATGGAATTCCGAACGCCTTCTTAATCTCGGCGGCCATCTTCCAGTTCCAGGTGATGTCTTCCGAGATGTCCACCGTGAAACAGGCTTTTTCGAGATCGTATCGAACGACACCGCGCGGAATATCCAGGGCCGTGTTCGTTTCGAGCTCGGGGAACCGGGAGATCATCGCCGGCCAGAAATCAGAGAACACGAGTTTCGATGTGAGATACTTCCCGATCGTTTTCCCGCGTCGCAGACTCGAGGAAAAGGGAATGACCTTGTTTTCGTGAATCCAGAACAGCCCCAGGCGAGGCGACCGCTTCCGTCGGGAAAGGCGGTTCAGGCGACGCTCGATTCGCGCCCATGCGCAATCGTCGAACGGCCATTTCTCGATCTTCGGCTGATACCGTTTCAACGCTTCTTCTCGCAGAACACCAGGTGTTTCGGATTCCCAGAGTTCATCGAGAAAGCCGGGAAATCGTTCATTGAACTCGGCAATGGACCTCTCAACATTCAGCAAGCCTTCCGGCAGTCTTTCGGTTTCGGGTCGATCTATCGATCGGATGGCATCGTCAAGAATCACGGCGCAGTCATCATCAAAGGCGTGGCGCATGATCGCCTCGATATATGCGGGGCCCCCGGCTTCCTTCAGCCGCCCGGTTTGGCGCAGGCGGTCGATGACCTTGTCATACAGGAGCCACTCCTTTCGGGCGTGCATTTCCACCATCTGCCCGAACAGCGTCTTGTGCTCGGGAATCATGAATCGTTCCGGCGTGAGTTTCGAAAACACCTTCTCCTTCAGCTCCGACAGATGCCCGCCGTCGGAGAGCAGCACTCCGAGCAGGAGAGCCTCCTCCTCCCGTGGCGGAGTCCGAATCTCCTCCGGGCAAGCGGTATCGAAGAAAAAGATCCCGTCACATTCGATAACATCTGCAGCATCACCGGCATAGACGCCCATGCCGACGTCAAGCTCGACAGAGTCATCATCTAAATACCTTACGATATCTTTGCAGAACTCATCGGCGCGAGGTTGCAATTCCCGTTCCGAAAAGTGCAGGAATACGGATCCGGAAGAAGCCTTTCTATAGTTACAATGACACTTCATCGAATGAAGATCGGCGTATCGCCCCGTCCAGGTGATGACCTTATACGCAGGATATGATTCAAGTTTCTTCAGCAGACGTTCATGGGAGAATCTGAAGATTTCCTCAGACGCGCGTCGCATGGTGAAACCGTTGTTTCTCCCCTTTTTCACGGTGAGCCTCGGCGTTTCGATGGTTCGCAGCCGGGGAATGACGACAGATCGTGCCGGGATATGGAATCGCCGCCTGATCACAGCGATCAGCGCCCTGTTCGAAAGAATTTCGGCCGGTGCGACGATCTCGAATGCCCCGTTCACCAGCTCAAAGGTGACGTAGCCGTCGCACATCCCCTGCCCCTCTTGCCGGCGAAGCTCCGGGAAACGCTGAATCACCCTTCTCTGGTGCTCCGCGAGAGAGTTCATGGCGAGCAGCCAGATGTGATCCTGCTCCGTTTTGTCGAGGCTGACGGACTGGATGAAGATGTTCCCCCGATACACGACGAAATGCCCGAGCCGGGGCATCGGCGTCAGGGAGAGCAGGAACTTCAGCCGCTTTTCGATACGGTCCCATTGTTTCTCGTCGTGGAGCCAATCATGCCGGTAGAGTTTCATTCAGGCACCCTCCTTTCCATTATCTGCCGTGCGAGGAACTGGCGCGTCGATACGGGCAGATGTGCGAATCATCATGGTTGCCCCCTCTCGGCAGGCGGTTCGTTCCGGGGGTCTGCAACCATAAGCCGTGCAGAAAACTCTTCCTTCCTGAAATGTTTTACAAAACGGCCGCAGCAAAAATCAGACAGGATGATCTTCCGTTTCGCAAAGAAGAATTCCCAGGCTTCATCGGCTATCGCGTCATCGGATTGCGGGTCGCGAAGGTCGTATATATCGCGGCTCTCAAAGTGGACCCAGAGCCCGCTGCCGGCTTTCCAGAAAAGCGCACACCAGTCCTTCCCATAATATGTATCGTTCAATATGTATGTCCAGTGAAAATGTCGGCAATAGCCATGCGTTTCGAGAAGTCGCGTGATTCTGCACGGGTGATCGATATGGCGGAGATGCTCGAGCGGATCAGTTCCGATCATCGTGTTGGAAAAGCGCTCGGGTTCGGATTTCCGAATTGCCAGTTCGAGACTTTCGGGAAAGGGGAAATGCTTCCTGATAAACGCCTCGCGCCTGCGTTTGTATTCGTTCATTCCGCTTCCCTTCCTTCTCATTTTATGCCCAGGGCTTCGAGAGCACGGTCTTTCCAGATGGTCTGGATCCAGTCGTCGGGGTAAAGAAGTTCGGATTTCACCCAGATGACGTTCCACCCGTGCCGGGCAAGACGTTGCTTCATGACAAGCGCGCCCACCTCGTTCGACGTGTGAATCATCACCGGGCAGAAGGGCGCCAGAAGATTCAGGAAGTCGACGACGAAACAGCCGCAGGCGATTCCGAGGTTGCCGCAGGGGGTCTCGTGGGGTTGCAGGTCGTGGTCCAACGAGAGAAGCTGAATCATCGTGCGATGGGAATGAAGGTATGCGACAGCCTCGAACGCGTCATTTCTAACGGCAATATCCAGACCCAGGTCTGCAAACTGGCGAATCCGGGTTTCACTGTCTTCAAGAAGAAAGATGCCCATGTGGTTGCTACCTGCCTTTCTTCGATATTTCAAGCCGACATTTTCCCGCCCCGATGCCGAATGTTCTACAATCAACACCGCTTTTCTGACGTATATGTCGAACGAAATGCTCGCCAGTCAGGCCGGTCTGGTCACGTCGTGCAGTTTCTGAATACCCCCGGGGGAATTTCACGGCCTTTATAGGAAAGCATCATGGGGGAAATCGATTTGGCGGCGGCTTCGAAGGGCCCGATGAAACGTCCATCGGTGTCGAATTTCATGCCGTTGTCGTATGTCTGCTGGTATCGATAGCCGGTGATCTTCCCGAAGGTGATGATCACGCCCTTGCTCGATTCATAGTGGCGGCGGATGATTTCGCCGATTTCTTCATGGCTCATGTTCTCCGACCTGACGGGGACGAAGCGCATAGAGGGAGCACCAGAGACGATAGCGGCAAAAATCGGGGAAGGAATCGTACGTTCGGTCTCGACAAACAGGTGGGGCTGAAACTCAGCTCGTGCTTTCGCGATCCGTGCGGCGATCTCCTGTTTACAATCGCGTTCGAGCTCCTCGACCACCTTTCGGATCATTATATTCGGCTCGAGATGCAACGCCACGGCGATACGACACAGCAGGTCTTCTCCTTTATCGACACCGGCGAGAAACTTTTCGATGCGGCGGATCCCTTTCGCCGAATTCCTGTATCCGAGGGCGCGTGAAAAGGGTCCGCGTCCGTCTCGTTTCACGGCTTGCCCGACCAGTGTCCTGAGCTCTTCGAGATACACGCCCATGGTGTCCCCCTCCCTCGGTCTTGATTCGGGCTCGAGATCTGGAAAATCGGTCATCATCCATATATTCGAAATTTCTTTGGAAAATTTAACAATTTCGGCAATGGTGTTTTTGCGACGAGTGGCCAATTTTCGCGACGGCCTTTGATCAAGAAGAGACGGTGATTGAGATAGTATGTTCTTTACAGAATCTCCCGCTATCGTCGTTCGCCGGATTATGCGAAGGAATCAGCGTTTCTGAAATTTGAGTATTTCACTCTGAATTCGCTTTTCCAGTTCGGAATCTTCGGAAGCTGGAACGTCGTCTTTCCCCTCACGAGTGCTTACCAGGTGAACCCATTCGTCCTCGATCCAGAGCGTGTTTTCATGCGGGACCACCCGCCCGGTCCGGTAGCCGGCCTTTTTGAGCCTGTTTTCCATCATCTGTGCGGTTTTACACCGTGCGCTATGCACGATGACCATGGGGAGGGAGCCGTCCTTTGGCGCCGAAGATTCAAGCCATTCCACAACATCCATACCGTCGCCGGGCCATGGCATCGATTCGCCCGGTCGGTAGAGATCATAATCGAGGGATATGATGCCAACGTTCGGAGCGTTCGCTTCCAACCAGCCGATGGCGGCTCGAGAGTCCTCGAAGAAAATCGGAGTATATGAAAGCCGCAAAGATTCGAGAGCTCTCGTCATCCGCCCGATGCGCGAAGGATCATTCTCGATGATGCACAGGTATCCGGTCTTTCCCGCAACTTCCGTGTTCGCAATCATCGGTTTCACCCCTCTCGAGGGCAGAATTCCTCGCGATTCCTATCCGGAAAGTTCCCTTCGAACATATATTCGAAGATTCCAGGGCAAAATTTAACTGTTTCTGAAGAATATTTTCAGCATTCCCTACCGGTGATCCAACAGCGCTTCGGCTCCACTTCCGGACACACTGGTGTGGTTTTCCAATGTCCGCGTAACAAGATGAGGCGCATGAAGGCGCAGAAGGCTGAAAATGTTCAAAAGAGATCATATTCAAACGTCGACAACCCGGGGGTATATCTGGGGGTATCGTCGTTTTTTCACATTCGGCAATCCATCTACTGATCGGATTCCACGCCAGCTCCTTCAGTAGTGATCAGCTCCACTTGCGACAGGGAGACAGTGAATAGTTCGCTGTCTCCTTCGTCTTTTAGCCCCATTTGTCACATTAAATATTGAACCCGTTATAGAAACCAGGAACCGGTTACCGCGCAAGAGAAAATTCAAAATGCATCCCACTCATACGGCTGAATGCCGATTTTGCGCGGCAAGACCTAGCTCCCCTGCGCCATGTAGAGATCTGGGCCCGGACATTGGTAGGCAATAGCCGAAGGTGGCAGGAACGCCCCTTGTCCTTCCGGAAAGCATCTGCGATAATGCTTGCATGAAGAAGCTGAACCCCGAACTTTCTTCCCGGCTGGCAACGTTGAAAAACCGTTACCTGGCCGAGGGGTTCGTCATTCTCGGGGTTTTCGGCTCGATTGCTCGTGGCGAGGAAACCCCGGAAAGCGATATCGACCTACTTTACAAGGTCGAAGCCCCGTTTTTGAAACAGCACGGCGGATTCGCGGCGCTAAGCAGGCTCGACAAGATAAAACACGAATTGATGACAGAGCTGGGGCGACAGGTCGACCTTGCCTCTGCCAACACCTCGAATCGGGTGCTCAAAGAAGAAATCGAGCGCGACCTCGTCTATGTATAAGAAGAGCGACGTTGCTCGTCTCCGATTTGTCCTTGCGAAAATAGACGACCTGCAAGGCTATCTGGCACGTTTTCCCTACGTGGAAGCCCTCTTCCAAGATGCCATGGCGTGTGATGCCGTCCTGATGTGCCTTCTTCAGATTGGCGAGACAATTCAAAAGGTCGAAAACGCGACATGGGCTGCCCAGCTTCCGGTTCAAGGCGCTTACGTCGTCCGCAATATCATTGCCCACGATTACGAGGGTGTCGACCTATCCATCATAGTGAAGATTGTCTCCGAAGACATTCCCCCTCTTCGAGCGAAAGTTATTCAACTGCTCTCCGGCGAAGGTTCCTGATTCCCGGCGATTCTTAGGTATCGCTGACGTTCGCGTTTTCCCCGCAGCATCAACAGCGAACTCATCTCCAAAATGTCCCCTGATTCCCCCTTGTCCTGGTTTCTCGGGGATTTCTTCTTGGAAGCCTTCTTCCTCTCCCAAGAAAAAACCACCGCGTCACAGGGGTTAGCATCCCTCGGCGGTGGCTTCGCAAGATGAA
>MWAR01000011.1 GCA_002068715.1 bacterium ADurb.Bin374 | reverse complement strand
CGGGACGTACAAAACATTCCAGAACCGCCTGTATCACCAGAACCGCCGGGGAAAACTCCATTACTTTTTTGGAATGAACAAAGAAACTTCCGACTATACGAATTACGGCACCACGGGTTCCTGGCTGAATATGCTCGATAATCCAGGCTACCAGAGAACCAGGGGGTATGCCAAGCTGAGCTATCAATTCGGCGAGGAAGACCACAAGCTGTCGGTGTTTTTGCATCAAACCCGGCATGAAGGCGATTTCGGGCGTCCAAACCGCGACTTCGACAACGCGTATCATACCGTGAATATAGATTACAGCAACCAGCTGTCAGGCGCCCTCAATCTTCGGTTCAAAACCGGTTATCGCGATAATGACCGCGAATGGGGAGAGGACAAGTTCAATCCCGGCGCGGTTCCTGTCGATCTCAGCCTGCGCGAGAAAGACGGGGTCGAACAGTCCATTCATCCGTCGGATCTGACCTTCAACCTGAAACATCATGAGCACGGTCTTTTAACCTTCGGTGCCGATTCACAAACCGCGAAGTATAAAACGTACGCGCAAACGGCCGGGACAAAAACCTTCGGATCGAGTGTGCATGCGGATTCGACCGGTTTCTTTCTCCAGGAAAAATACATCGCCGGCAAATGGGTTTTCAGGGCAGGAGGCCGGCACAACAAGGAAGATCATTCTTATGATCTTTTGAGCGGCATCGTCCCGGAAACAACGTCGAAATCATGGAATAAAACGCTCTGGAGCGTCGGCGCCCGCTTCAATTACCGTCCAAAAGCGGCATTCTACGGCAATATGGGAACGAGTTTCGTGACGCCGACCGCCAAGCAGCTCGGCGGAACGATACAGACGAAAGATGCGGGTGTTGCCGGAAAAAATGGCCAGCTGCCCAATTTTCAGTTGAACCCGGAAACAGGTATAGGCATGGATCTTGGCGTGGATTTCCGGTTCTCCGACAACCTTTCCCTCAACATTCGCGGCTTCTCGAACCAGGTCGAAGATGCCATCGTAGAGAACATCGTCAGCACGACCCCCTCTCAAACCAGGTCTGAAAATGCAGGGAAAGCCATTTCCAGGGGCTTGGAGATCGACGTGGAGAACCAGCTCAGCGAGCGATTTCAATGGTTTTCCAACCTGACCTATACGAAATGCGCCGTTGAAAGCTCTCTCGACCCGGATCAGGACGGGGTCGAAATCTCATTCGTCCCCCGGTACGTCGGCAATCTCGGCGCGACCATACAGAGTCATGGGAACCTGATGGTTTCGCCCTATGTTCAATTCGTCGGTGAATACTACGACAGCATATCCAGAAAAGGCCGAACTAGATTTCCGTCCTACCAGGTTTTGAATATCCGGATACAGCGAAAGATCCTCGAGACTTCAGACCGTTCTGTGACCGGAATCATCGACTTGAACAATGTCACGGACAAGAAGTATGAAATGCCCTGGCAATTTGGAAACCCCGGTTTCAATTTCTCGGGAAGCCTGGAATTGAACTTCTGAAAATGAACAAGCGAGTATTTTCTCTGGCCGTTTTCGCCGTTTTCATCTGTATCGCGTTATTTCATGCTCCATGCTTCGCCGACGGCAATCTCGATGCCAAGGTAAAAACCGCTTACATTTTCAACATTCTCAAGTTCATCACCTGGCCGGGTCCAACCGCTGAAGACAGAACGTCCCCCATCCGCATCGTCGTCGTAGGGCAAGACCCGGTTGGTGATCTCCTGGAGGAGTTGTCCAAATCAGCATTGGAAGGCCGGGCTCTGAGTGTCGAGCACTGCCGGGATGAAGTGAATCTCGCGTCAGAGGCTCACATTGTCTTCATCAGCCGTTCCATGGAGCAGCATCTTCCTCAGATCATGCAGAACTACCAGGGAAAAATAGTTTTGACAATCAGTGATATCAGGCAATTTTCCAAACGTGGCGGAATCATCGGATTTTTCCAGGATCGCGGAAGGATCAAACTTGAAATCAATCTGCGGATGGCCCGGGAACTCGGATTCAAAATCGACGCCCGGCTGCTGGAAATAGCACGCATTATTCAATAAATGACACGACTGAGACACGCGCAATGATGAGAAATCTGTCCATCAGAAGAAAACTGATTTTGATTTCCATGATACCGAGCATCGTCAGCCTCGTTTTTATCAGTTTCGCGTTTTTCGCATGGGAGAAAAACTATACCCGTCAAACCCTGCTGCAAGACATGACGGTCCTGGGAAAACTCATTGCGGAGAGAAGCACCGCCGCACTTTCATTCGACGACGCGAATCTTGCGGAAGAAAATCTGGCCGCGCTGCGTGTGAAGGAAGCTATTTCCTCGGCATGCATCTACGACAAAAACGGTTCGGTGATTGCTTCCTATTCGGCGAGGAATAACGAAGCCGTTTCATTTCCTCCTTTTCGGAAAGAGAGCTGCAGTGATTTCGGTCCCAACGAGCTGCTTCTTTTCGAGCCGATTTTGCTGGATGGCAAAATATTGGGCACGGTATTTATCCGGGTCAGCCTCGATCAGCTCAACCTCCTCATGAAACGGCATTTTCTGTCAGCGATCCTCCTGGTCATTTTCACCATGCTCGTCGTATATCTCCTGTCTTCCAGGATCCAGGGTTTCGTTTCCAATCCCATTTTCGATCTCACCAAAATCGCGGAACATGTTTCCATCCAGAAAGACTATTCCGTGCGGGCCATTCAGACAAGCAACGATGAACTCGGCATCCTGGTCCAGTCCTTCAACGGAATGCTGGATACCATCGAGGCCCAGAATACAAAGCTCCTGGAGAACAACAGGCTTCTCGAACAACACGTCGCGGAACGGACTCTCGAGCTGTCAGAGGCCAAGGAGCGCGCCGAATCAGCCACCCAGGCGAAATCCGACTTCCTGGCGAACATGTCGCACGAGATTCGAACCCCCATGAACGCCATTCTCGGCATGTCTCAGCTCGCGCTGATGACCAGCCTCGATGCCCGGCAACGGAATTACATCGAAAAAGTCCACCGCGCCGCAGAAAATCTGCTCGGTATCATCAACGACATCCTCGATTTCTCCAAGATCGAAGCCGGGAAACTGGCCATGGAGACGGCGAATTTCTGGCTCGATGACGTGCTGGATAACGTCGCCAGCCTGATCGCCCTGAAAGCCGAAGAAAAAGGGCTCGAGCTGCTCTTCAGCGCCCCCCCGGACCTGCCCACCGCCCTGGTGGGTGACCCTCTGCGGATCGGGCAGGTCATCAGCAACCTGGGAAACAACGCCGTCAAGTTCACCGAACGGGGGGAAATCATCATCGGCGTCGAGCCACTCTCGCAGGATGAGCATGCCGTTGAAATGCATTTCTGGGTTCGTGATACAGGTATCGGAATGACCGCCGAGCAGCAGAAAAAGCTGTTCCAGTCGTTCAGCCAGGCCGACGCATCCACGACCCGGAAATACGGTGGATCGGGGCTCGGCCTGGCCATATCCAAGCATTTCGTCGAAATGATGGGCGGAAAGATCTGGCTGGAAAGCGAGCCGGGGAAGGGATCGACCTTCCACTTCACGGCACGATTCGGTCTGCAGGCAATCCCGCAGCGACGGTGCGCTTTCCCTGCAGAGGAGCTGGATGGCCGGCGTCTGCTCGTGGTGGACGACAATACCAGTGCCCGGGAAATTCTGGCGCATATCGCCCAGGGCTTTCACCTGGACGTCGAAATGGCTGCCGATGGCCCCCAGGCCCTGAAATTGACCGAATCCGCCTCGCGGCAAGGTCGGCCCTTCGATATCATCCTCATGGACTGGAAGCTCCCCGAAATGAGCGGCATCGAGTGCATCCGGCATATCGAGCAGGATCAGCACGCAAAAGTTCCAGTCATGATCATGGTAACCGCCTACAGCCGGGAAGAGGTGCTCAATGATGCCGTTCATTTCGGGGTAGCCGCCCCCAGGATTCTTTCCAAGCCCGTCACACCCTCGACTCTGCTCAACGCCATCGGGGAAGTGCTGGGAAAGAGCCTGCCGATCGACATCAGGCCCAAAGACAGGGCTGGAAATATCTCTCTTCATATGGAAAAACTCGCCGGAGCCAGGGTTCTGCTGGTGGAAGACAACGCGATGAATCAGGAACTGGCCCGGGAACTGCTTCTGAAAGCCGGCATCGAGACCGTTCTGGCCGCCGACGGCCGGGAAGCGCTCGGGATCCTGGCGCAAGACAAGCGGTTCGACGGCATTCTGATGGACTGCCAGATGCCGGTGATGGACGGCTACGAAGCGACCCGGGAAATCAGACAGAACTCCGCTTTCGCGGATATTCCCATCATCGCCATGACAGCCAGCGCAATGGTTGGCGATCGGGAGAAGGTCCTGGCCGCAGGAATGAACGATCATATCGCGAAACCACTGACGTTGCAGCAGATGTTCTCCACCATGGCCCGATGGATCAAACCAAAGGCGACATCTGAAAAACCAGCCCGGATTTCCACCCGTTCCGAATCCGCCAATGTATTGCCCACTCTTTCTGGAATCGATGTTCAGCGCGCTCTTGCCGCCATGATGGGCGATGTCGATCTCTATCGGCGTCTGGCGATCAGGTTTTGTCATGAGCTGAAGGATTTCCGGGCCGATTTCGCAGCCTCTCAGATCTCGGACGATCGGACCGCGGCGACCAGGTGTGCCCACACGCTGAAAGCGACCGCCGGCAATATCGGTGCAACCGATCTTCAGGGCTGGGCTGCCAGGCTGGAGCAGGCCTGTCAGACCGGAGCCGAACCAGCCGCGATGGAACACCTGCTCGATCAGACGGTCAATGAGCTGTCACGCGTGAAAAAGGAGCTGGAAAAACTCGGAGAGATTCCGGCAAAGACGTCGGAAAGAGCGACAAATTGCCCTGACGAGGCCTCTCTGACCCCGGTATATGGCCAGCTGCGAAAACTTCTGCAGGAAGCGGATGCCGATGCCGTCAGACTGTTCGATGAACATGCCGAACTGTTTAAAATGGCGTTCCCCGGGCATTTTTCCGCCTTGGCCGAGGCCATTCGAGCCTACGACTTCAGCGAGGCGCTGACCATCCTGGATCGCACCCTTACCGAAAAGAAGAGTGCATGAATCAGAGAAGAGCGCATCCGTGCGGATCGTGATCCGCACGGATTATATACTCATATCTGTATAACAAAAGCCATTTTCGCGTTTTCGTTCTTTCGCGATGCTGGGCGAGCATGCCGCCTACTGCATCGAACCGGAGATCGAGGAGCGGGTCCAGGTGAATAGGATCGTCGGATGCCGAAAAGAGGACGAACACCCTTGAGATGGAGGGGCGGCTTCGTTCAGAACATATATTGATCTATAATCAATATTATTTATGCACGTCGCAGCGAACTTCGATTTCTCCGGCGGAGTTTTTCACGGCACGGTAGACGCACTGGGGGGTTGGCGCGAGCATGTTCGCCCGTATATATTCGGCTTTCACCAGCGGCGCGTCAGGCCCAAGCTCGATCGTCTTCATCGATGCGACGTTTTCCGGCGAATCGATCTGTGCCATTTCAAGGGCGCCCATGAGGATGCTCCTCACCTGGCCACACCGTTCAGCGTCCGAACTTCCCCGAAGATTCATCGGCTTGGTTCGCTCTTCTCGAAGGATGGTCAGATAATCTCTTGCCGAACGCCCTTCGGCATCCTTTTCGTCGGAAGAAACGGCATACCTCTGAAGAAAAACCGCCCACGATTCAGTGTCGTCTGCAGAGTTTTCCTGGTCGGCGCGCATGGCGAGGGCATAATGGGCAAGATTCCGCCCCGTAACAGGCTCTTTCCATCGTGGATCGGCGCCTTTTTCGACCAACAGACGGAAGCAACTCGTGCTGTTCACGACACAGGCGGTTTTCAGCGGCGTCCAGGTTCCCCTGTTCAAATGATCTTTCACCGCCTGGTTGGGATCGGCTCCTTGTTCTATGAGAAACCGGATCATTTCCTCATCCCGATATATCGTCGCGGCGATGAGTGGGGTCGGCGATCCAATGCCATGCCCCACCATACCGAACTGCTCCCTCGGGCTCGAACCGACGGGGAAGCGGTCAAGGCACTCATTGGGACTCAATCCGGCCTTGAACAGGCGGTTGCAGACAGCCTTGTCCCCTTTGAAAATCGCCTCGATCAGGAAAAAACTTGCAGTCTCCTGGTCGATTATCTACCCTCCGACAAGTATGTCTTTTCCAGCCAACGGAAGAGCATGCAGTATCGCAGAAAGGCACACCACAATACCAATAAGAATATTTTTCACAATATCCTCCTAATTATATTTTCAGCAAATATCATCTTGCCGATTGAAAAGACCTAGGTTTTTCACTCCTCTTCGAAACGCCCGGTGCGGCGGCGTTCAGGGGCGGAGGACGGAGAAGAGCCTGAGGGGTTCCGTCTTCCCTTTCAGGGCGATAGGTTCCAGGGAATCGAGGGGGATTTCCGACTCCAGGCGCTCGGCTACGGCCTCGGAGATGATGATCGATGGGCCGGGGCGGCGGGCGGCGGCCGTGCAGAGACGGGCGGCGGTATTCACCGAATCGCCGATGACGGTGTAATCGATGCGCCCTTCTCGCGAACCGACTTTCCCGGAAATGGCGGGGCCGAAATGGATACCGATGTCGGTGCGAAGGGGAGCGAAGCCGGCACCGGCGCGTTCGCCGTTCATCGTCTCCTGGGCGGTCATCATCTCTCGGGCCGCGGCGACAGCCCGCTCGGCCGGGTGGGG
>MWAR01000010.1 GCA_002068715.1 bacterium ADurb.Bin374 | reverse complement strand
TCATAAAGGCCAAGCGCTGGTCAGCAAACTTAAAGAGCTCATCCCACAACAACTTTTTACCATCCCAATTCAAGCTTACTCGCAAGGCAAGGTAATTTCCCGCGCCAATGTTAAAGCTTTGCGCAAAGACGTCTTGGCTAAATGTTACGGCGGTGACATAACGCGCAAAAAGAAGCTGCTCGAAAAACAAAAAAAAGGAAAAAAACGTATGAAAATGGTAGGCAGCGTTGAAATCCCCCAAGAAAAGCTATACCTACGCCGATTATCTGACCTGGCCGGATGACGAACGCTGGGAACTGATCGACGGCGAAGCTTTCGATATGACGCCGGCACCGAACCCTGTGCACCAGGGCATCTCGATGGAACTTTCGAGGCAATTGGCGAACTTTTTTCTGGGCAAACCCTGTCGCGTTTTTGCAGCACCGTTCGATGTTCGTCTCCCGAAAAGGAGCGAATCCGACTTGCGCACGACAACGGTTGTCCAGCCAGATATTCTGGTTGTCTGCGATACTGAGAAGATCGACAATCGCGGCTGTCGAGGCGCCCCCGATCTTGCGATTGAGATTCTGTCGCCTTCCTCCGTTTCCCACGATCAACTTCGAAAGCTCAATCTGTATGAAAGCCGCGGTGTCAGGGAATACTGGATAATCCACGTCGAAGGCTCGGTCATGGTCTTCCGTCTCGGCGAATCCGGTCGGTATGGGCGGCCTGAGACGCACGATCGCACGACGAAGATCGAAACACCCCTTTTCCCGGGGCTGACGATCGATCTTTCGATTGTTTTTCCCGAGAATACTCGTGTGGTGAAACAATCACCCCGCGGCTATTCCGCTGGGAAAACCTCTGAACGGTCTTGAAATTGGCATTGGGCAGAGGCACGCAGGAACGAAAGATGCTCAATTCATCAGCGATCGAAGCCGATAGGTGATCTGTGCGAGGCCGTTGCTTCGCGAGTTTCGTTTACGGTCGATCGAGGAGAAAACCATGCGTCGTTCGTCATGCACCCTCATGATGCTTGTTCTTGCCTGCTCGTCGTTCCTGCCCGCCCCCGCACGAGCCGAAAACGATACGCGCTCGATATCGCAGCGCATCACCGAACTGCGAAATCGGCTCGATTCCTTCTGCGGCAATCCCGCGAAGAACGATGCGCAGTCTTCGAAAACGTCAGCCGATTCAATGACCGGGAAGGCGAAGCCAACAATGGATCGGGCACAGACAAAGGCTTCTCTCAAGGGAAGTCCCTCCGGAATAGAAAACGAGAAATCGATCGACGGCGAGAAGTTCGTTCTTCTCCCGGCTGACACTTCTGAGCGTTCATCGACGAACGTTTCCCCTGAAGGCGAGTCAGCTGCTATCGAACACAATCAAAACGTCACGATGACCATTCTGTTCCACGACGCAGACACCCCTGTTCAGGGCGGCAAAATAAATGCTCCCGAAGCCACGGCGAAAAGTGTTGATGCCCCGACTGCTGCCGCGAATAAACCCTGAGTTGCACGAATCGGGTTGAACGAGGGGAGATATTGAAGTACCATTCGGGCCATGCAACCCGATTCGAAGATCTATGTCGCCGGCCATCGGGGCCTGGCCGGAAGTGCGCTTGTTCGTGCTCTTAATGGCCACGGATATACAAACCTTCTTCTGCGGACACACGCTGAACTCGAACTCAGAGATGCGGCTTCCGTCGAAGCCTTTTTCTCGACCGAAAAGCCTGAATACGTTTTGCTCGCTGCCGCAAAAGTCGGCGGAATCCATGCGAACTCGACCTATCCGGCCGAATTCATCTACGACAACCTCACCATCTCGACGAACGTCATCCACGCTTCCTGGCGACATGGCGTAAAGCGCCTTCTCTTTCTCGGCTCATCATGCATTTACCCGAGGGAATGTCCTCAGCCGATGCGCGAGGAATACCTTCTAAGTGGTCCTCTTGAACCGACGAATGCCCCCTATGCTCTCGCGAAAATCGCCGGTGTGATGATGTGTGACTCGTATAATCGGCAATATAATACTCGCTTCATATCGGCTATGCCGACGAACATCTATGGCCCCGGCGATAACTACGACCTGCAAAACTCCCACGTTCTACCCGCTCTGATACGCAAATTCCACGAGGCGAAACAGGCCGGAGCCGACACGGTAGAAATATGGGGGAGCGGGACGCCGCGACGTGAATTCCTCTACAGCGATGACATGGCCGAAGCGTGCGTGTTCCTCCTGGAAAGCTCCGATGAGCGTCTATTCCGGCCTGATCGAATTGCATTGTTCAACATCGGATGTGGTGAAGAGCTGACGATTCGGGAACTTGCCGAAACGGTTGCGGATGTGGTCGGATTCAGGGGGCGCCTCATCTGGAACTCTGCAAAGCCGGATGGCACGCCGCGTAAGCTTCTCGATGTAAGCCGTATCACGGCTCTCGGCTGGCGGCCACGTATCAAACTTGAAGATGGCATATTCAACGCATGGCAGGAATATATTTCTAGAAATAAAAATTCAGGAAGGAATGAGTCATGACAACCAACCAGAAAAAAACGGCCCTCGTAACGGGAATCACCGGCCAGGATGGAGCATATCTAGCTGAATTTCTTCTTGATAAAGGATACTGTGTTCACGGGATCAAACGCCGGTCGTCGCTTTTCAATACCGATCGAATCGACCACCTCTATCGAGACCGCCACGAGTCGGGCTATGATTTCACACTTCATTACGGCGACATGACCGACTCGACCAATCTGATCCGCATCATCCAGGAAACCCAGCCGGACGAAATCTACAACCTTGCGGCCCAAAGCCATGTGAAGGTCAGCTTCGAGACCCCCGAATACACGGCGAACGCCGACGGTCTCGGCGTCCTTCGCATCCTCGAAGCGATTCGCATTCTCGGTCTCGAAAAGAAAACCCGCTTTTATCAGGCCTCGACCAGCGAATTGTTCGGAAAGGTCCAGGAAACCCCTCAGCGCGAAACGACGCCGTTCTATCCTCGAAGCCCGTATGCCGCAGCGAAACTCTACGCGTATTGGATAGCCGTGAATTATCGCGAAGCCTATGGAATCTTCGCCAGCAACGGCATTCTCTTCAATCACGAAAGCCCGCTTCGCGGCGAAACGTTCGTCACTCGCAAGATCACCCGTGCCGCCTGTCGTATCCGCGAAGGACTCCAGGAAAAACTGTTTCTCGGAAATATCGATGCCAAACGCGACTGGGGCCATGCCCGTGACTATGTCGAGGCGATGTGGTTGATCCTCCAGCATCACGAGCCGGACGACTTTGTCATTGCGACCGGTCTGACGACGAGCGTCCGCGACTTCGTCACGATGGTCTTCCGCGAACTCGGTTTGGAAATCGAATGGCAGGGCACCGGCGTGAACGAAAAAGGCCTCGAAAAGGGAACCGACCGTGTGCTGGTCGAGATCGACCCTCGCTACTTCCGCCCCACCGAAGTCGACCTTCTTCTCGGCGATCCCACGAAAGCTCGCGAAAAGCTCGGCTGGAAGCCCTCCTGCGACCTTGCCCAGCTCGTGAAAGAAATGGTTGCCTCCGACCTCGACGCCGTCCGCCGCGACGAAACCATCCGCAACGCCGGCTTCCACGTCTTCGAAAGCTTCGAATAACCGTTCCCCTGGCTGTTTTCAAGGCAAGCGCAAGGAGTTCTTCTTGCGTGTAACATCATTTTTGTGAAGCCTCAGTGTCCTTTGGCCCCTGGTATATTGAAATTCGAACGATTCACCGCGGAGCCGCTGAGACGCCGAGGAAAATATTTTCGCACATCTTGTTTCAATCTCTGCGCCTCTGTGCCTCGGCGGTGAAAAGGTCTTGGTATCTCTGCAGCGGTTATGAACCTTTTTGCCCTTTCCTCTGCCCGATTCAGTGAAAAAAGTTTGGCTTTTTCCTGCGGAGGTGTATACTCAGGCTCCACATATTTGGAGCCCTTGGGAGGATTCCGTTGCTGCTGCAGGTTCAATACAGAGATCTCAGGCGCATCGTCCTGGTCATCAACGACATCGTTTGTATTTCCCTCGCGTTTCTTTCAGCAATCTATCTGCGATTCGAGGCGCTCGAACCTCATCATTACAGCTTCTTCCTCTGGATGGTACCGGCTTCCCTCCCGTTTGCCCTGGCGATATTCTCCCTTCTGGGGTTGTACCGGCGCTCAGTGAGGTATGCTTCGATTCCTGATTTGATGGCTATCGTCATTGGTGTGACGGCTGTCACCGTTTTGAAACTGGTATTTGCCCTAGTCACCCCCGGAATGTGGTATTCCAAGGCTGTCCTCGTGATGGACTGGATGCTCGGTACGGTGTTTCTTGGCGCATCGCGCATGTTACCCCGCATCATGCTCAACGTCGCCGAGATCGAGCCCCTCCGGACGCTCATTTACGGCAAAGCGAAAAATCCACCCCGCCGTGTGCTTATCTTCGGAGCCGGCAGAGCCGGTGAGAGCGTTGTTCGTGAAATCAGGCGAAATGAGAATTTGCCCTACGAGATCTGTGGATTTCTCGATGACGACCCTCAGAAACTTGGAAAAATCATCCATGGTGTCGAGGTGCTCGGAAACAGAAAAATGCTCAAGAGTATCGTCGACGAGCATACGATCGATGAAATCTTCATAGCCCTCCCATCCGCCCCGGGAGAAGAAATACGTGAAATCATGCGCTTGTGCCGCGGCTCAAAGGTCCGGTTCAAGACGCTTCCCGGCATGCAGGAGTTGATCGAGGGAAAATTGCTGAGCATGCAGCTTCGTGATATCTCGGTCGAGGACCTGCTGCGCCGGCCGCCTTCCGACATCAACCTGGCTGAGATCGCTGCATATATCACCGGAAAAATAGTCCTAGTGACAGGTGCCGGTGGAAGTATCGGCAGCGAAATTTGTCGCCAGATCCTACCTTTCCAGCCGTCTTGCCTGCTCTTGCTGGGACATGGCGAAAACAGCATTTATACGATTCACCAGGAACTGAGCGAACGTCCGGACCTGGGACACACGAAACTGGTCCCGATCATCGCCGACGTTCAGCATGATGCAAAGATCCGGGCCGTGTTTCGTGAGCATCAACCGAACATCGTTTTCCATGCTGCGGCGCATAAGCATGTCCCATTGATGGAATCGAACCCCGAAGAAGCGATCAAGAACAACATTCTCGGCACCTCAAACCTCGTCCATGCGGCTCACGATGCGCAGGTCGAGCGTTTCGTCATGATATCGACCGACAAGGCGGTGAATCCG
>MWAR01000009.1 GCA_002068715.1 bacterium ADurb.Bin374 | reverse complement strand
GTCTTTTTGGGCACTGAAACCCGCCCCTACACCATTTTAACGGAATGCGGTAATATGAGTGCCGGATCCCCGTTCCGGAATATTTATATTTTGAGGAATATATGAAACGTCTGTTCCTGGTTGCAGCCCTGATGTTTTCGGCTTTTCCGACACTCGCGGCCGACACCGCGCCCCTCGCGGCCACCCACGACAAGGCCGTCGAGGCAACGCAAGGCGTTCCGGCCGATGTCCAGGCCCGCGTCGTGACGGCGCTCGTGAAGAAACACGGCGAGGCTCATCGCGCGCGCATCGAGACCGGCATTGCCCAGACCGCCCAATTCTGGCGAACTGAAGACGGCACGCCGGAGGAGTTCGAAAGGTTCTGCCTCGACGAGTTCATCGCCGATCCGACCCTCCTGAAGGAAACGTTCGACCGGTTCGAGACGAACTTCGAATCGATCTACGGCTACTTCCACCGCATGACCCGCGACCTCAAGCGACAGCTCGACCTCGATCTCGGCGAGAGCCTGCCGCTCGACGACGCGTTCGCCAAGCTCGATCCGTCCAACCATCTGCAGGACGACCTGTTCCGCCTGAAGATCGCCTTCATCGCCCTGCTCAACTTCCCGCAGACGACGCTCACCGAAAAGCTCGAGAACGGCCCGACCTGGAGCCGCGACCAGTGGGCGCACACCCGCCTGTGCGACGCCTACACGGCCCGCGTGCCGGCGGAGATCCAGCAGAAGATCAATGATGCCGGTGTCGAAGCCGAATCGTATGTCAACGATTACAACATCCTCGCCGGCTATCTGCTGACCCCCGACCTGAAGACCGTTTTCGCCCCGGATCTCAAACTTATCAGCCACTGGGGCCTGCGCGACCACCTCTCGACCCTGTATGCCCAGGCCGATGGCCTGAACGGACAGGAGATGCTGTTCAAGGTCATGGAGCGCATCATCGACCAGTCGATCCCGAAAGCCGTGATCAACCAGCCCGTCTACTGGGATCCCGTTTCCAATACGGTTTACGAGAAAAAGGGAAACGGCTTCACGAAGATCGATGCGGCATCCGAGTCCGACACCCGCTATGCGACGATGCTGATCAATTTCCACGCGGAACGCCTCGCCGACCCGCTGTATCCAAAGTATCCTAGATATATCGACCGCAAGTTCAACCTCGAACGGCAGATCTCGGAAACGGACGTCGAGAAACTGCTTGTCTCGCTGATCTCCTCCGACGCCGCCGCCCGCACCGGCGAACTGATTTCGAAAAAGCTCGGCCGCAACCTCCGCCCGTTCGATCTCTGGTACTCCGGCTTCAAGGTCGCCGGCGAACTGCCCGAGAAAGAACTGAACCAGACCGTCAGAGACAAATATCCGAACCTGCAGGCCTTCACCCGCGACGTTCCTAGGATTCTCCAGTCCTTCGGTTTCGACGAGCAGAAGGCGAAGTTCATCGCCGGCCGCATCGCCATCGAGCCGGCCCGCGGCGGAGGTCACGCCACGCCCGCCCGAATGCGCACCGACCGCTCGCACCTCCGCACCCGCGTTCCCAAAAACAGCATGGATTACCAGGGCTTCGACACCGGCATGCACGAGCTCGGCCACTGCACCGAGCAGACCCTGTCGCTCTACGGGACCGACCACTACCTGCTGGGCGACGTGCCGAACTCCGCCTGCACCGAGTGCTTCGCCTTCCTGTTCCAGAGCAGGGTCATGGATGTCATCGGCATGAAGCTCGAAAACCCCACCATCCAGCCCCGGAACACCCTCGACACGTTCTGGTCGGCCTACGAAATCGCCGGCGTCTCGCTGGTCGATCTGCGCGTCTGGCGCTGGCTGTACGAGCACCCCGAGGCAACCCCGGCCCAGCTGAAGGAAGCGGTCATCACGATCGCGAAAGACGTCTGGAACGCCTATTACGCGCCGGTCTTCGGCATCAAGGACAGCACCGTGCTCGGCATCTACTCGCACATGCTCGCCTACCCGCTGTATCTGAGCGATTACCCCCTCGGATATATCATCAGCTATCAAATCGACGAGTTCATGCGCGGCAAGAACATCGGCCAGGAAATGGAACGGATCTGCAAGCAGGGGAACCTCACCCCACGCCAGTGGATGATCGGCGCAGTCGGCAGCGACATCTCCGCCGAAGCCCTCATCAAGGCCGCCAACGAGGCCGTCACCGCCCTGCAGAAGACCTGGTTCTAAGTCCGCCAAAAAGAACACATCCCCCATCGCCGGCCCCATGGCGCTGGGGGATTTTTCATTCATGGGTCACACGCTCCCGCCTTTCCAGGAACAGCATGCATTACACAACACAGACAGTTCAGCAGCAATGTTCCTTCACGCCATCTTCAACAATGCCATTTCAGACACGCAATACGACGCCATGGTCATTATAAACGGCCTTTCCGCAAACAGAACAGCTTCTCAAAACGTCTATTGTATGCACAATATTACCTGAAACCGCATTTTTCCTGTTTCAGTAGTCTTATTTGTTGCACATATCTTCGAAGAGGGCTGATCCTAAGAATATAAAAAATTTCGGAAAATTATGCCTTTAGAAACTGTATATTGCATGCCAGATGGGCTCTTCGGCATTACGAGAAGCATGGCAAGAGTGGGTTTCGAGGAGACACCAGGTGAAACAAGGAAACCCAAGGGAAAGAGACAAAACCGACCTACCCGGTGTACCTCTGGTGCGTCTGATACACACCAGCAGTACACCGGACAGGAAGCAGGCCCAAATCTGGCGTATATGGTTTTCCGGCTGGGGGTGGGGCCTGAAAACTTCTACCTTATTTTTTTGTTCTATCGAGCGAAGCAATGAATTCATTCAATGCTTCGTTCCCCCGAACTTTGTCATCAAGAAATTGTTTGACGATCAACAGCTTGCGCCGACGGGATTGAATCACCGTTGAAGGTGAAATGTCCTTGATGGCTTTAGTAAAGTCGATCATTGTCGAGACGTCCTCGTCGGTAAGGTTAGAGATGGGGAGGAGAAAACGGAGGTTCTCTTCCATAATGGCATCTTGATCTGTTCTTTCAAAACCGACTGCGGAGAATATTTCCAAGACTGGAGAGATTCGACCATAAGATCTGGCGTTGATGTCCGCGCCGTGTCTGATTAGTAACTGAAGAGTTTCCGGGTCAGTAGTCACTGCCGCTGAATGGAAGGGCGTTTTATCTGCTGAGTCACGGCAATTTGGATCAGCCCCAACCGACAACAGAAAGGCAATTATCTCTTTTCGGCCACCAAAACAGGCATGATGCAGGGGAGTGCCTAGGTTCTTTCCTACCTGATCCGCTTTTGGCAGAGCAACGCTTGCAGGGTGTTTGGCAACGAAATTTTTAATCATCTGGAGGTTACTGTTGTTCTGAATGAGCAGGATCAAAGGCGGGGTATTAGCGCCCTTTTCTACTTCCTGGGTATACCCCAAGACTCCGAGGAAAAGGAAGGATAGGAGAATCAACCATAGCTTTGAGGGAGATTTCATTCTTTCGCCTCCAACTATTAAAAATCAGACGGAATAGAAGTATGCCCTGGCGCGCCGGAGATATTAGTCCGGATAAAGGATGTTGTGAAGATGGGTTCCGTTTTGTTTGTTTGATATTCCACCTTTTTTAGCCGAACCCAATCTACCTTTGGTTTTTTTTCATATTCATAGATGATCTTCTTTGCCTCTTCCCACAGCAAGGCTCGGGCTCGTCTAAGTTCCTCGATGGCCATTGGGATACCGTTGAGGCCCAAACCTGGGGGCGGAAGGCGGCAAGACACAGATAAACGCTTTGAAGGTTCCACAGATGAGGTCCCACCTACGAAGTAGATTTCCAGGGTGATATCGCAATGGAGAGTTTCGCCGGTCGGGTAATTTGGAAACATCCTATTTTTGGGATTGGCATCATTCTTAGAGGATAATGAACCTGGGATGTATGTGGACGAGCCATTTAACAAGAGTTCCAGAGAAAAGACCAAAGGTGTTTCCGGTTGGGCCGCGAGAAGGAACGTCCCCAGCAAGAACAATGGGAAGAACGTTAGGATAACCCGGACTGAACGCTGTTTCATGACAACAAACAGGCCTCCTCCAAATGAATCTTTTTGAGCATTTTACCAAATTACCCGCCAAGGAACAACTTTCAATGGAGCCCCCGGAGCCAAGCCTCACCCCTGCTTTTTGGCGCAAGCCAAAGAGCACGACCGGACGAACGAAAAGCCGGTAAGCATCTCCCGGAGCAGGCCGGGCGGGCGGGGGAAGAAAAATAGAGAGTGGCCTACGAACCGGGCACCCGGGCGGGCCGCTACCGTTCGGAAATGTTCCTGGGCGCGGCGTTCCCGGTCGGGAGGCCCGTCCGGGGCCGCGCTACCTGCTGTCTCGGCTCCGGGCGGGGGGTTGGGGGAAGCCCATAAATGTCATAGTTTTGACCCCAAAAAAGTCATAGTTCGAGGGAGAAAGCTGCCGGCGAGTATTGAGGTTTGAGAACAGTAGCGCCTTCGGAACCAGCATCAGAAGCGAGAATGTCAGGCTGGCTGTGACAATTTCATGCGCTCCAGGCAAACGCGGGTCATCGAGAGTTT
>MWAR01000008.1 GCA_002068715.1 bacterium ADurb.Bin374 | reverse complement strand
TTTTCATATCGCGGTAGTATTTCAGGCTGTCTTCATACTGCCGGGCTTCGGTCGGGGTGAACCGGGCGATTTCCGCTGCCGTGAACAGCTTTTTGAAAATTCGCTCACGGAATCGATCGGGAATGCTGTCGAGGCGAGGCAGATTTTTCAGCGTAAACAGCCATTTTTCGAAACGCGTTTTGCACTCTTCGGGAGTCTTCGTGAATTTGGGCATTTCCAGATAGATGAAGGTGAGCTTTTCGTAGAAAACCTTGTGGGTTTCGATATCCGTGAGCTTCACATCGTAACGGAATTTGTCAGATTCGGCCCTGTCCTCGTCGAAGACGAAGTCAAGGATGGCGACGGTATAGACCGCCTTGAGATTGTAGTCCCATTCGCCCTGGATGACCTGTTCGCGAATCGGAAACGTCGCGTAATACAGGGTGCGATCCTTGAAGAACTTCTGCTTGCTCTTCTGGATCTCGACGATGAACTTCTCACCACTCTCGGTCTCGCAGTAGAGGTCGAAAATCGCCCGACGATCGAGATCGCCGTTTCCAAGATGCTCGTTTTTCATATAACGAATCGATTTGATCGGGCCATGCTGATCCTTCAGCAATTCGTTCAGAAAATCGAGAAGAAGTTCCTTGTTATACTCCTCGCCGAACAGCCGCTTGAACCCGTAGTCGGTAAACGGGTTGATATATTTGTCCTGAAGCCCTTCCAGCATGCGCCACCCCCGTGAAATACTCACGAATACAGTCTATGCCGCCGCAACCGTCGAGTCAATCGCCCGGGAGAGATACGTTTCAGAGTTCATATTCCGTTGGCGTTCCGATATGGTAGGATTGGTGTGATGAAAAGAGCATCACCATTGATAAAAGAGACGGTAAACTTGGAATAACCCGTTGCGAGAAATGACCACCAACATGCTCTTGGAACCCAAGGCACCCGTGACGGCTCTGAACCTGATCGACCAGAAATCCTCACCCACAGCGAAGGTGGCCCTTTTTCGATCTCTGTTCAGGGGTCGGGAAGATGTTTATCCGAGGCGTTTCGAGAGTCAGAAGACGGGAAAGAGCGGGTATGCACCGTCCTGTGCGAATGAATGGGATCGCACGTTGTGCGACAAGCGAACCGTCAAATGCAGTCGATGCCCGAACCGCCGCCTTCTTCCCGTAACGGATGAAACCATCTTTTGGCATCTGTCCGGCCGGGATGCAAAAGGACTTCCCTTTGTAATGGGTGTATTCCCGATCCTGCAGGACGAGACATGCTTTTTTCTGGCAGCGGATTTCGACAAGAAAGATTGGCGGAATGATGCCGCCTCTTTCCTGGAAACCTGTCATCGGGAGAATATTCCCGCTGCTCTGGAACGATCACGCTCCGGTGAAGGCGGGCATGTCTGGCTGTTTTTCGAACAGGCTGTTCCGGCCAATCTGGCAAGAAAACTCGGCTCCTTTCTGTTGACCAAAACGATGGAACGCCGGCCGGACATCGGACTCGGCTCGTATGATCGGCTCTTTCCCAATCAGGACACCCTCCCGAAAGGTGGCTTTGGAAACCTGATCGCTCTTCCCCTCCAAGGCTCGGCTCGCAACCAGGGCAACAGTGTTTTCCTCGATGATCATTTTGTTCCCTTTGTCGACCAATGGGCCTTCCTTTCCGGCCTTCGGCGTATTCCACGGGCCCGGGCGGATGAAATCGTCCGGGATGCGGAAGAAAAGGGCAGTATCCTAGGCGTGCGTCTGGTCCCACGGGACGAGGATGATGAAACCCCTTGGATTATCCCGCCTTCAAGGCGTCGCAAGGAACCACCGATCACGGACCCTCTTCCACAGTCCGTCGAAATCATTCTCGGAGATCAAATTTATATATCAAAGGATATCCTCACGCCGGGGCTATGGAACAGGCTCGTCAGACTGGCAGCCTTCCAGAATCCTGAATTCTACAAGGCACAGGCAATGCGTCTGTCAACCTTCAAGATCCCTCGGCTTGTCGGTTGTGCGGAGGATCATCCCAGACATATCGCTCTTCCCCGCGGTTGCATTGATGACGTTCGACAACTTTTTTCGGATTTGCGAATCGAAACCCTCATTCGCGATGAAAGGTATTCTGGAACACCTTTGACCGTTCCTTTCCAAGGGAAGCTTCGCGACGACCAGGTTGCGGCTGCAGCAACGATGGCTGCCCATGAAACGGGAATTCTCGCTGCAACCACGGCTTTCGGCAAGACCGTGATCGGTGCGTGGCTCATTGCCAAGCGCGGTGTTAATACCCTGGTCGTGGTGCATCGCCGGCAATTGATGGACCAATGGGTGGAGCGACTTGCAGGATTTCTGGGTCTTCCTGCAAAATCCATCGGCCGGATTGGCGGCGGAAAGAAGAAACCGACCGGAATTCTGGATGTCGCGGTCATCCAGAGCCTCGTGCGAAAGGATGTGGTCAATGACCTGGTTGGGGAATACGGCCATCTCGTTTTTGACGAATGCCATCATTTGTCAGCCCAGAGTTTCATTCAGGTGGCTCGAAAGGCGAAGGCAAAATTCATCACCGGTCTGTCGGCCACTGTCACGCGCAAGGATGGCCAACACCCGGCCATTTTCATGCAGTGCGGCCCGATTCGTTTTCGGGTCGATGCTCGTGCCCAGGCTCGGGAACGGCCATTCACCCATTCCGTCTTCGTCCGCCCCACCGGATTTCGCCCGATCAAGCCACCCGATCCGGATCCCAGAATCCAGTTTCATGACCTTTATGACGAGTTGCTGTTGGATGGCTCCCGGAACCGGCTCATCCAGGAGGACATTCTGAATTCGATTGGCGAAGGACGTTCTCCGTTGGTATTGACCGAGCGCCAGGAGCATCTCGATGAATTGGCCCGCCGTCTGGAAGGAAAAATCCCGCATTTGATCGTCCTCCATGGCGGAATGGCTCGCAAGGAGCTGAAATCCATCCAGGCGCGGTTGAAAGAAATTCCCCAGGACCAGAAACGCGTTGTGCTTGCCACAGGACGATTCATTGGAGAAGGGTTCGACGATTCGCGATTGGATACTCTTTTCCTGACCCTTCCCGTTTCCTGGCGTGGAACCATTGCTCAGTATGCGGGACGATTGCATCGGTTGAATGACAGGAAGCGTGAGGTTCGCGTGTATGACTATGCCGATCTCGATGTGCCCATGTTATCGAGGATGTTCGATCGGCGTTGCCGTGGATATGAGGCCATCGGATACTCGATTCTGCTGCCTGCCAGTGCAGTTCCGGGATGGCCAACAGATGTTCCTCTCCCCGTAGATCCTGAATGGAAGAAGGAGTATGCCGCAAGCGTTCGCCGGCTTGTCCTGGACGGGGTTGATTCACCCTTGGCCAATCTGTTTGTCCTCGCAGCCCGTCATCAGGCTGAGGAAATTACAATCGAGTTGTCCCGACAAATGAAGCCGGTTTCCAAAGGAGAGGAGTCGCGGGCCCGAAGTTTCACCGAAGCGTTTCTTTATCGGCGCCTCGAAACACTGCCTCAAACCCGTGGCCGGTTCCACCTGAACCTTGTGTTACCAATTCCATTTGATGGAAACGGCTTCATGGAAGTCGATCTGGTGTGCGCGGAAGCCCACCTGGCAATCGAATTGGACGGTCCCCACCATCTTTCCGGGCCAGATGCTTACCGCAGGGACCGCCGGAAGGATGCATTACTGCAGGAAAATGGGTTCTTCGTCTTGAGGTTTCTGGCTGAAGACGTTGGAAAACACCTCGATGATATTCTCGACATGATTCACCGTGTCATGGCCCACCGGCGTCAGAATACCAATATACCCAACCTCGAGGTTCCTTAGCACACTTCAGGATAAAGTTTCGGGGGGCTCTATACCACCCGCAGGCGGGAAGAAACCCGGACCAGTCGGCCTCCCGAGTCACTTGCGGTTCGGTTTTGCTTTTGCCCGATGGCTGGTTCTGCCGTAGGCGGCGCGAGGCTCTTTCACGGTATGGGAATCGCCGGGCCGCGGGGGCGAAAGCAGGGCTTCGAGTTCGGCACGGGAAAGGCCGGTGAGTTCTGCCGCCGTTTCGAGCGGGATGCCTTTTGCCAGCATGGCGGCGGCAATCTCCAATGCCTTTTCCGTCTTTCCAACGGTCATGCCCTCGGCAATGCCCACGGCTTTGCCCTCCGCGATGCCCACGGCTTTGCCCTCCGCGATGCCCACGGCTTTGCCCTCCGCGATGCCCACGGCCTTGCCCTCTTCGAGGCCCTTTTCCCGGCCATCGATCCAGCCATCGGACCAGCCGTCTTCTCGGG
>MWAR01000007.1 GCA_002068715.1 bacterium ADurb.Bin374 | reverse complement strand
CCCCAGCATGTCGTTGGCCAGCGGCAACACGGTCACACGGTGTCCGAGGCTGCGCAGCGCGCGCGCCAGGCTGCGGATGAAACGCCGCAAATCAGCCGTGCTGCCGCGGTCGTCCGGCGCCTCGGGGACGGCGTCCCGGCAGGTGTTGTAGATCAGGGCGATGTGCAACACGCGTTTCCGTTTCATGGATACATTTTAGCAATGCGAGCGGAAGGCGCAAGGGAAATGAGCAATTTCTGGCACCTTTCTACCAGCGGGCGGAAATTTTACGCATTGACTCATTCCGTATAATGCGTATATTAAAGAACGACCTTGGGGTGTTTCTTATGGGAAATGTGCGTTTCCCCAGGATGCCGGAGCTTCTGGACGTGAGTGGGATCGTGACGCGGCGTGCGGTACATCAGTCAGCGGCGAACAGAAGGAGGGGCCCCCGAACGCGAATTTTCTGGTGGTGAGCCTTCCAGCTTCCCCCCAGGCGTTCGACAACCTCCCTCAACCGCTTCGAATGCGTGGCCTGTTCGACGAGAAATCGATTCATGCGGGGAATCTCGATCGTCGGATGCTGCTCCAAGAGTGACCAGGTAGCTTCGAGAACGCATAAATCCTCGTACACACAGCCGAAACCATGGGGCCCGCGAGCCTCGCCACGGCGATCTATCCATTTTTCCATACGACGATCCCGAGGGACGAGAACAAACGCCTTCGGACTCGTGAAATCGGCGGGACGGTCGGGCCGATCCCGGTGCCGGTGCAGCCTTCCGAAGCGTTGCAGCAGGACATCGACAGGACAAAGATCCGTCAAAAGTACGTCTGCATCGATATCGAGACTTTGCTGGACCGTTTGCGTCGCAACGGCCACACAAGCCCCGCTCGTTCGATTTTTCCCGAAACGTTCTTCCAATGCCCGATCCAGTGTTTCCCGGTCTTCGCGAGCATACCGGGCATGATGGGGAGCCGGTTTCTGCTGACAGGCGAAAAGCATCGAGGCCGTATCGGCCGCACATGCCGCCTGCTCCAACGCGCTTTGAGTCGCAACGCAGTCGCGAACAGTATTCCGGATGACGAGAACCTTCGCACCTTCAGAAGCCAGTTCCAAAGCAAGATCGGCTATCGCCCGAGGGTCCTCGGAGATGGGCTCGGGAAAAACGCCGATCTGCTTTTGCGAAAATTGCTCCACAACCGGCGCTTCCCTGCGACCTCGCGATCGTTCCTGCATCCAGACCATGGGAAACGCCGTCCTGGAAGCGATTTCCGGATCAGGCAAAGACGAAACGTCATCTGAAACCAGAGAGAGATACCGTTCACGCGTTTCCGAGCCCAGGGTCGCCGACATGAGCAATGCATGTCCGCCAGCTCGCAAATGGCGTTTGATAACCGTTTCGAGGAGCCGGTGCATATAGATATCGGAGGCATGGACTTCGTCAACAACGAGAAAATGGCGAAACACCATGAACTGTCGCAGATGGGCATGGGAAATTTTCAACCCACCCATGAGAACCTGGTCTATCGTTCCAACGACGATGCTTCCCGCCAAGAAGCGCTTCGGATGTTCGGCGGCCCACCCATTGAATTTCTTTGCACCGTTCGGGTCGTCATCCCAAAGGACCTCGAAACCGGGTAGACGGCGTCCCTCGGAATCGTCCATCCTCACATATCCCGGAACGGCCAAGACGACGTGTGGCCTTGATGCCTGCTCTGGAAACGCCCGTTCGATGCAGTTTCGCACGCGGTCAAAAATCTGTGTGGCCGCCGTTCTCGTCGGAAGGGCGAAATACATTCCACCGACAACTCCAGCTTTCAACAGCTGCAGAAACCGATGCAAAGCAGCTTCAGTTTTTCCAGCTCCAGTTTCGGCCTCCAGAATCGTAAGGCTTCCGGATGCCGGAACGGGGAGATCGGCAATGGTCTGTTGAGGCGGCCGTGCTTGGAAGCATGAAATCATCTCGAAGCCCGGGTTCGCCGGCAAACAAGAAGCGGAGGAATGGATATCGATGCCGATATATCCGAGAGCGTCTTTTGCCTTTCGACGCGCCATCGTGAGCCGATCTTCACCGGGAATCTCAGAAATAAATGGAAAGAATCGCGTATCGGAAGCGATCCAGTCAGCCAAGGTAACCAAGCCATTGAAGGCATGCTGAAACTCCGGACATGCCGGGAAAACCGGAAGACCAGGCTGAAAAGCTTCGGGAAACCATCTCCGCAATTTGTCCATCAACCCGGCCATTCCCTGGAATGGATCACGTTTTCCCTCCTCTTTCCAAATGTCGCTTCGGAATCCCATTCCGATCGGAATCGGCTGGCCATGGTGCGCAAAGCAGGCACACATGAGGTAAAACGCCGTTTCCGGGCTTCCCCATGTCTCCAGTTCATCGAAGGAAATGGAGTCGCACAGTTTGAATGTCTCATTTCGTCCGTCGTCACAGTTGCATATCGCAAGAAGCTCCCTGACATGGCCAGCCGTCGCTCTTGCTGCGGGATCAGCCTTTCGCTGGAACCCATTATTGAACTTGCCTATGTCATGCAGACCAGCAAATACGCAAAGCCGGGCAACATGTGCAGGGGTGAAATCCGCAAACTCTGCACATGCCGCAAGCATGCCCCGAATGAGAGGAAGCCGGAGCAATGCTTCTACACATGCAGCAACATCACAGCAATGATCGTCGAGGGAGAGACTTTCGATGCCCAGTCCGCCCTCTCTTGCCCGTAACTTACCCCAGAACATGCTCGCCATTATTCCTCATCATTTTCCATCTCTCATGGTTCAAACTTTACAGCTCATTTTCAGATAAACATACCGCCGAAGAAGAACATCTGACCATCAGGCAAATACCTGATATTATATATTTATCAGATGTTCACCGTTTTTTCCGGAACCGTCGACGTCGAGGTGCCCGCCCGCTCCGTCCTCATCCTCAAGGCCGACACCGC
>MWAR01000006.1 GCA_002068715.1 bacterium ADurb.Bin374 | reverse complement strand
AGAATTCGACGCTTCCCTGAAGTGGCTGGCAGAAAGACGAAATCCGGATGGCAGCGTTCCATGCTCGATGGAATTTCCCGACCAGGGACTGTGGCTGTCGGCTCCCTACGCACTTGCCATGTTCAAAGCGGGTGACACCCGATCCGCATTGGCAGCCATCGAATTTCTCCTGAGTTTTACGTCGGTTACGGTAGATAACACAGGTGAAAACGACCTTGACGGCTCTCTCGTCGGATGGCCATGGGGAAAGGGAGCATTTTCCTGGGTTGAGCCGACAGTCTGGAGTCTTCTGGCCCTGGAAGCAGCCGGTAAGGGCGATCATCCCCGGGCTGTGGAAGGTCGGAGAGTCTTGGTTGACAGGCAGATGCGAAGCGGCGGATGGAATTACGGAAACAAGCATGTCTACGGGCAGGATCTGATTCCGTTTGCCGATACGACGGCTCTTGCGCTTCTTGCCCTCTACGGGCGGGTTCCTGATGAAACAATCGAGGTATCGATAACATTTCTCGAGGCCGAGGCAGTCGTTCAGAATTCGCCGTATGCGCTTGCATTGAGCGGATTGGCCCTTCGCCGATGCCGCCGAGGCACCGTCGACGCTGTTTTGAAAAGGCTCGAAGAAAAAATGTCTCTCCTTCAGGGCGAACGAATGAATATGGTCCACCTCGGGCTCTGCCTTCAGGCTCTGGGAAAACGGGGTATTCTCTGGGAATGAACAGACGCCAGTTCATCAAATGGGGCATGGCTGCCGTCGGTGCTGCCGGCCTTGGGGCCGTTATCGGACGGTACTGGCACAGGCGTTGCCGCGTATGGATCCTTTCCATAAAGGATTATCAGCGTGATATCTCGCGGGACGTCGCCGGAGTGATGCTTCGGGAAGAAATCTTCCTGAAGGGCAAAAAGGTACTTCTCAAGCCCAACTTTGTCGAATGCCACCCCGGAAGGCCAATCAATACCGATGTAAGGTTGATCACCCAGGTCGTTGATGCTTGTCTGCGGCTTGGTGCCGCTTCCGTAGTTGTCGGGGAGGCTCCGGGGCACAGACGTGATCCGTGGTATTCGATATATCATTCCACCCTTCGTGAGGCATTACCATCACAGGTGAGGTGTATTGACCTCAATCATGGCGATCTCGTGAAAGTCCCGAACAAGGGCTGGTACACAAAACTAAAGCATTTTTACATCACGACCCCGCTAGCCGAGGCTGATGTTGTCATAAGTATCCCAAAAATGAAGACTCACCATTGGATGGGTGTCACGCTTTCCATGAAAAATCTGTTCGGGAACCTTCCCGGGATCGTGTACGGCTGGCCCAAAAACCTGCTTCACGTGCAGGGCATCGCCCGTTCAATCGTGGATCTCACCCTCACGATGCCGCCCGGTTTCGTGGTGGTGGACGGAATCACAGGGATGGAAGGCGATGGGCCCATCATGGGGACCCCGAAACCAATGGGGGTTGTCGTCATGGGAAAGGACCCCCTTGCCGTCGATGCGACCTGCGCCCGCATGATGGGGTTCGAGCCTGGGAATATTCCGTATATGGCTCTGGCCATGCCTCATATCCCGGGAATGCTCGATGAGAGAAACGATTACCCGGCCGAGCATCCTCGTACATTCGCGTCGACGTTCGCGTGCGTCGATGCGTTCCGTCCCTGGCAGACCGGCCCGTTCTGGTAATCCCGGAAAAACAAAACAGGAGAGGCTGTTAACCTCTCCTGGATGTGGCCTTGCGACCTTGAACGGTGATTATGAGGAGGTCGTGGTGGTCATCTTGTCGCCGATGTAGCCGAGCATGCCGCTGACCTTGCCGCCGGCGAAGGTGAG
Organism: bacterium ADurb.Bin374; assembly: GCA_002068715.1. Next base: position 928 of record MWAR01000006.1, on the reverse strand, counting down.
AGCCACGATGGCGAGAACGGCGATGAGGCCGATGATGAGGGCGTACTCGACAAGACCCTGGCCTTCTTCTTCTCTCATAAAGCGCTGAATCAGATTCATATAGTTCCTCCTGCTAGAATTTTGGCTGTGTGCCACTTTGAGTTAGTGCAATCCGCATGCCAACACTCGACCATGCAAATTACGCCTCTCGGATCGCAGTATACCACACAACGGCTGCGAGGATGCAATACAATTTTTAATTTGAAGCGGCGGACGAAGCCATTTCAACGAAGCTCTCTGTCACTATAATAGGTCTCTTCTTTTACTTATATATCCGTAAAATTAAGATGCTTGTTGGATTTCCCCAGCGGGAAGAGTGAAGAGACAGAATTTGGGAGAGATTATACGCGCGGTTTATTTACCTCGAGCCACGAATATTTTCCGTAGCGGCGTACATCACTCAGGCATTTCGGTGCGCTGGATTCCCCATTGGTCGGCTGTGCTTGGAAAAGCTTGCTGGAGCCGATAATCATAGGTGTCGCCCGTGAAGTCTCTGACGAACAGAGGCGATGACGCAAGGCTTCCCGATGCTGACGCGCAACCGAGATACTCTTTTCCGGCCGGAAACCCATAGACACTGTTTGGCCCGAAAACCGGCGGCGTGGCCTGGCCTCCGAGATTCTCGATTCCCTTGAAGCCTTGGCCCGTGAAGCTCGTGCCGGCAACGAGAATGTTTTTCCTGATCGTCGGAACGCCGTTGACGACCTGTATGCCGTAAGCGGCGTCGAAGGTATTGTAATCCACGGTCGGTGGTTGGCCTGAAATCCTCAGCCCGAGTCCTGTCTTTGCGACGAACAGGTTATTCGTGACGCTGATGGAGCCGGCCGTGTCGGCGCAGGACAGTCCGACGCCGGAAAGATCGAAGAAATTGTTCCCGGCATACGTCGAA
>MWAR01000005.1 GCA_002068715.1 bacterium ADurb.Bin374 | reverse complement strand
CAGGGCATTGAGATAGGCCTCTTCATCGAATCCGAATTTTCGCGCCTGTCTTCGGAACCGGTCCGGGTCGGGCGGTTCGAACATGAGCTGGCCCGTAGCCAGGCTCGCGATATGCTTTCCCTTGATGATGATCGGCGTCGCACAGTCAACGAGGCCGTGTTCGCATGCTTCGATCAGGAGTTGGCCGGGTTCGGACAAACTGCCGAGCAGCCTGGTATTGCTACGCGTGCAGACCTCCGCCGCAAGCGGGCACTGCCGGTGGAATTTCGTGCAGATATCTCGCCAGCCCGTGGAGATAAGGATATTCAGACCCGGGTGATCGAGAAATCCGATTGTGAAGCCGGTCGCCTTATGGAACTGTTCGAAGATCGTTCGAAGCTGATCGATATCGACCAAGTCAAGAATCGAATAACGCCCGTCAACCAGGTTCGCTGAATCCGCCATGAAGAGCTCCACCTCTCGTCGCGCCTGGTATCTTGTCTGGAAATTCAGGCTGACATTCTCTCGTCTTCGGTGACTCTTCGTAGTCTATCACAACGCAAATCGGAAAATCAGATAGAAATATTCGCAGCCAGGGTACGCGCATCTTTGTCCAATCCCGCCGAATCACATCGCCCCGAACCGTTTTCAGGCTCCGGCGATGCGTTCCCGGGCGGATCTCGGTCCGTCAGCCCACATGAGTGACGAATACCGTCTCGAAGACGTCTTCGAGCGTCTGTGATTCCGGTGTTATTCGTGATTCACGGTTCGCAGCGCAAGAGGGTGGGAAACCCATGTTTCGCGCAACGCCCGCCGGGAATGATCCGGCGGGCGTTCGAGGGAAAGGCGAGAGTTTATTCGGCGGACTGGTTGACGAAGACGATCGTTACGATGTCGCGGCCGCGTTCCTGGCCGAAGCGAACCAGCAGGGGGTTGGCGTCGAGACCGCTGTAGGTGGATCCCTTGTCGTCGCTGTAATCGAGGTAGGCGTCGAAGCGGAACAGCTTCAGGAAGTTGCTGTTCTGCTGCAGGTAATGGGCCATTTCCTTCTGACCGGCTTTCGACCAGGCCTTGCTGATATAGTCGGTCGAGATGAGGTGCTGGATTTCCTGGGGGGTCGAATCGTTCAGGGTGGTTTCATCGAGATACCGGCCCTTGCCGTTGTACTCGATGTCGATGATGCGTTTCACGACCTGGGCCAGGATCAGGTCGAGATCCTTTTCCTTCTCGATGCGGGTCGGGAACACTTCGAACGGAACGCCGTTCACCTTCTGGAAATACGATATTTCGTAGCTGACGCTGTTTTCGAAGCCATGCGGCGCGCTGACGGTTTCGAGTTTGATGTCGTCATACCCCTGGGCCGATGCCGGCACTGACAAAAAGCTGAACAGACAGACGAAGATGAACGACACGACGAAAAAGTTGCGGAACATGTGGGAAATCCTCCCCAGATCAGAAAAACTGCCGGACGGTTTGCTCTAACGAGTTGCTCCGGACCATTGTGACGCGATATGGAAGCAACTCCCGTGCCAGCAACGACATTTCACAGAACAGTCGCTCCACATGCGGTACACATTCGTATCGGCATCAATTTTCACCATCCGAACTGCCATTTTTTTGAACACCCGTATGATCAGTTTCAACGAAACCTTCCATTCCCAGAAATTCCGAGGAGAAACCCCGCCTCGAGTCCGTGCCCCATATAAAGCGGGTTCCCAAGCCGTATCCGCGATGATTCATCCAAGGCATGAGCCATCTTTAAGGGTTTATCTCCAAGGAAGATTGTGGTATCGTGGCCCAACACAGACACCCCATATGGGATATTGATCGGAGGAATTTCATGAAAAAACTCATGTGTCTCGCACTCGGCGTTTCGATGATCGGCGCCATGATCGTCGTGGCCGGCTGCGGCGGCGGCGGCGGAATCGGAGCCATTATCGGTGTCGGTCTGCTCGTGTTGAGCCTCACAGCCGCCGGCCCTGCAGCTGTTCCATTTGCTGCAAGCATCAAAGGGCAGACTACTCTATCAAACAAATATATTGCCATCATCTCTCCTACTGGCCGAACTGCAACATGGACCGAAGCACTTTATGTGCAAAACAACGAAATTAAATTTGATAATCTGCAATGCGAAGCGTCCACGGATGGGCAATACAAAGTAGAAATCTACCCTAACCCCCGAGGATCAGCCTCACCTATTTTCAAGTGTTATTTCAATCAGATTATTGCAGACGGCGAGACAAAAGATATCGACAAAGCCATTACCGCGTCAGATACTGCAAAGGCTTTGATCTATGATAACTGGCCAAGCTCATCTACGGTTAAGTTCGAATCTTTTGAACAGGTCGTTGCGACTGCCAGCATCAACACTATTGCCGCCAATATCATAACAACGATGCAGAACACCAATGGTGTTTACAGTTCAAATTATAATATTCCGGGATCGATCATTGACGATGCTACGGATGTTGCGAACGAAACAAAGTATTACGATACGAGTTCTTTAGTCGGTTGGTGGCTCCTGACTCCTTCCTATATGTATCCGGGCCCTCTTAATCCGCATGAAGTTTCTGGAATTTACTATTCAAATACTGGGAATGTAACGGCATGGAGCGCCTTTGATGCCACATATAGTGAATATACGATCGATGCTAACGGCAACTATACAACAAATTTGACGGTTGCAAAC
>MWAR01000004.1 GCA_002068715.1 bacterium ADurb.Bin374 | reverse complement strand
GCAGAGCTCGAATTGCTCCGCCGAACTGAGTTCCCCATCGAGTGCGACGACGTTCACCTGATTCGGAAGCGAATTGCCAAAGCGGACGCTGGTTCCCCTCCTCAGGATGATGGTCAAGGCGTCGTTCGGCGATGACAGTTTCACCCCTCGCAGGAGGAGATTGCCTTCTTCGAGAATGATCATTCCGCCCTGATCGACGACGAGCGGAGCCGGGCACTCGAGGGGCGGTATGACCATCTCTTGGCGCAGAGGATTTTGAATGCGAACGATGTGACGCAGCATGAGACGTTGTTTTCGGCGATCGAAAAAGGTATTCCAGAAATCGGGAACGGAACCGACTTCCTTCTGGGCGCGACGCTCGACGACGCTCACGAGACTTCTGGCGTCCGGGGGACCCCGATACAGGGGCTGGCGGTCTCTTTCCAAAATCAAAGGGTTTTCCGGACTTTGATCCGAAAGTTCGTCGCTGACGAGGGGGTGGGCGGCTTTTTCCAAGAAACCGGCTGTCGTGCAGAACGGAATTTCGATGATTCGGCTCATGATGGTGCGATATTCCGCATGAGACTCTGTGAGTTCTTTGATGGCGAGGACCGGACCGCCGAAATGGCGGTTACGGAACTCCGTCACCTGCTTGGAAGGATCGAAATTCCTCGAAGACATCGAGGGCAGAAGAAATACCGGAGGTGGAGTCTGACTCTGGAACGATGCCTGGACATCGGATTCAAGAGGGGAGACTTCGAGGTTCGAAAACAGGGGAAAGGCGGCGAAGACGTTTCCCAAAACACGCGTTCTGGAACGATATCCCGGCCTTGCATCACCGAAAAGGCGATATGCCGAGGACTTCACCCCATAACGTGTTCGTTCGTCATGTGATAGAACGCCGTTGTCAAACATGGCCTCGAGGCCCGGAACGTCACTCTTGTCGTAAAATCCCTGAAGAACGAACTCCTGGCCCAACCGATACTGCACTTCACGCATGGGGTCGATGTCGACGCGATCCCAATAAAGGGAGAGCGGTGAGGAAAATGCGCGGGGAAGAAGGTCGGCTGACAGTTTGAAACTGATCGCGACAGGGGTGTTCCCAGTTTGATCATGCGAAAAGTGAAAAAGCTCGCCGAAATTGCCGGTTCCGGCGGCCAGATTCAGACGGACACGCTTTCCGCCCAGCCAAATCCATCCGCGCTCTGCGAATGCGTCGGGCGGCGATGCGTCACCGGCAGATGCGGATGCCGCACGGGGCTCGATGGGATTGTCTGGAGTGTTGTGATTGAAACACACGATCGGTCGCGGCCCTTTCAGAAGCGTGCCTTGCAGATCGTTTCGGACGGTGTTCTGAGAACCATCCTTGCCTTGGTGGGCATCCTGGAGATGCAGGGTGAATTTGGAGGTGACCGGTGGAAGAGCGCTTCCGCATGTGACTTTCTTTCGGACCGTCAGCGTTCGCTGGAATCCGCGATATTCACCTCGGGATTCGACCGACAGCCACCCGTTGAACGCGGTCGGATCTTGCCAGAGGGTGGGATCCGTCTCGGTCTGAATCAGATCGTGAATCCAGGCTTTTACCTGGAGCGAGGCTGTCGGATCCGCTTCTTTTGCGAGTTGATTCAGTTGCAGGCTCCAACTTTTCGGAAAGAGAGGATTCAGGGGAATTGTCGAGGGAAGGGATGATTGCGAAAAAAGACTCTTCAGGATTGAAAACTCATTGCCCCGGAGAGCGGCGGTCGTCACGTTGAGCCCCGACTCGGCAAGAAAATGCGCCATTTCGGTATTTGCCTGAATATGGATGTTCGCATGTTGTCGATTTGCGAAAAAGAAAAAGACGAGGCCGAGGAACAGGAGCAATGAGCCTACAACCAGAACGTGAAACAAGATGAATCCGTGCTTCTCGTTTCTCGAGAGCAAAATACGGTTTCCGGTATTCTGTTCCATGCGTTTGGCGACCTCATTCTTCCTATATGTGGGAAGAAACTCACTCCTCTTTATGGTTAACCAGAGCCCTCGAAAAAAAGTGACAAAAATACATGTGCCGCTATTGGCGAATGTGCGAATGTGTTTGCGCGGACTTCACTTCAGGTTCTCGTTCGGTTCCGGAACCGCAGTTGCTTTCACTCGCGCGGAGGTATTGATCGAGATGAGATGGGTAAATCCGGGAATGGGAGCCCGATGGTTGGGCACGATGCGGATGGCGATCTCGACGACCGCCATGTCGGAAGTCGATGATGCTGGCATGTGTTTGATGACGGTATTGAATTCCAGCGTCCCGACAATTGCTTTCCGGACAGAGTCGAGATCATGGCGAGAGACTTTTCCGGCGCGGTCGACAAGAAGGCCGCTTTCATCGGCGGAATAGATGATTCGTTCCGTTGAAAGGCCGGTTCCGCTCGACCATGTGGTATAGCGCTGCAAATCGATTCCGTGGCTGGTGATGGTGACTTCGCTTGCCGAACCGAGATCCTGACGTAATTGGTCGGTGAGTTTTGCGCAGACGCTTTGAAAGGTGTTCTGTGTCGCAAGGGATGTGCTGGCTGTGGAAGAATGGCGGATGAACGAGAAAATGAGTGTGGTCAGAAGGAACAGGACGACTGCTGCGACGAGCATCTCGAGAATCGTGAAGCCGGATGTCCGAACATTCATCTTCCATATCCTACTCTCTCATGCCCGGTTTTCCGGGGATGTCGAAACGCCTCTGACGGCACAATGACATCGAAATGCAATCCTAACGGGCAAACGGCAGTATACACGAAACGAATTTCTCGGCCAAATCGGCCTGTTTCACGATCATTTGAGGACTTCGGTTTTCTTGGGCGATCGGAGAAATCCGGGAATGACGATCCGCAGAATATCCGGATTGGACCCTGATGAATGTGGCATCGAGCCCCGCAGGGCGAACTGCCGTGTTCGGGATTTCAAAAAATGTCACCTTTTGGGTCTCCCTCTTGTTCATCATCTGTACTGATGCAGAATGATTACGATTCTGAAAACTCGTCGTGCAAGGTCAGCAACCTTTATTACGAGGATGCACAAGTGTCGCACAGGGACCACGAGGGAATTCGGGAAATTGACATTTTTCCAGCGAGAGGGGTAGCGTACTTTGGACGTGGACAAATCGAGGGGAGTATGGGGCCTATGAATGACCCCCGGAGGGGAATGAGTCTCGTCGAGGTCATCATCGCATTGGGCATCCTGGCGATGGGGATGATTCCCATTTTTTCCCTGCTGACTGAAACACGCCGGGTGACGACCAGCAGCATTCACGAACTCCAGGCGACGAGCTTGGCATCGTCCATGATCGGCGGCCTGCAACGGGCCCCATGGACCTCTTTGAAGTCGATTCTCGGCCAGGAGTTGTCTGATGCCTCTTTCCCGGCTGATCTGACCACGGAAAAGCTCGGAGTTCCACCATGCTATTCCGGTTTGACCAGGCTTACCGAGGTTTCGGTGGTCAACCAACCAGTTATGCCTGATGAACGCCTGAAAAACCCGTGGGGGCGAGTTATCGAGATCAAAGTAACCGTCTCGTTGGTTTCTAAAGAGGCGAATATGAAAAAACTCAAAAAAATCCTCGTGGTAAAGGGGTATCGAGTGTTGGGGGATGAGGAAAGTTGAAGATTCCACGGTGTCGCAAAGAACGTCATGCGTTCACGCTGGTCGAAATCTCGGTGTGTGTGCTTGTTTTCGGGCTGTTTCTCGGCCTTCTGAACAATGTATATCGCTCCGTCAATAGGCAAGGCGCCAAGCAGGATCGTGAGACGACTACGTGGTATATCTACACAGGCGCCATGGAACAGCTTCGCGATGATCTTGCCCAAGCGACGGATGTGGATGTCAGCGAGCATAAGCTGGAGATGAAGACTGTCAGGATCGGGAACAATCTCGAATTACTGACTTCAGAGGTCGTTTGGGCCCAACAGGGCAAAAGAAAACTTATCCGCGAGTGTGACGGCAAGACGACCGTCTTCGACTTCGGAACCTTGCTGACGGCAAACGATGTGCTGAACATCCGATTTGCCCGGATCCCGTAAACGTCGTATGGAGGATGGTCGTGGAGCTGACGTTGCTCTGGATGGCAATCGTTGGCAAGTCGGGTTTTGGGTGCTTTCCAAGAAAAATAGTAACCGGTACCGGTTGGTTCTTTGTTGACAGAAATGAATGACGGTTTGAACGAATACGACGGAGTGTAAAATCGTGCAGAAAGTGGAGTGGCTCGGAATGAGGCATTTTGGATCAGAGCGATTCCCCAAATGCGGGAAGGATGGAATGGCCCTGCTGATTGTCCTGGGATTTCTGGCTGCTTTTTTTGTCACGGTTTTCTATCTGCATTCCTATTCAACGAATCAGCGTTATCAGAGCCACATGGTCAGCTCGAGCGAAGTTGCTTCACGCGTTGCGGAATTCGGGGCGAAGCAGGTGCAGTCGATGGTTCGCAATGCCGTTGCCTTCCTGAACAGCTCGGACCCGGGCACCTTCCCGAAGCGAGAAAAAGGTCTGAAGGAAGCCCAGGCGGGGATGAAAGAGTTTTTCGAAATTTTCGTGGATGAGAACGGGCGGCTTTCCGAGAAGGAACAGAATGCTTTGATTTCCATTCCCCTTGCGGAGAACACGATCCTGAGCGGCTTGACATTCACGCCGGAACTCAAGGTTATCCTGACTCTCGAAGGGCAGAAGAAGATCCATGAGGATAGTGCGATTCCCGGAGATTCCGAACGGGCGGCTGAAACCATCGGAAAGTTCGTCATCGATTCGACAGCCTCGTATGACAAAGTCGAACGACGGGTCATTTCCGTTTTCGAACAGCGAACGGTGCAGATGACGATTCCTGTTCTGAGCCGGTTTGCATTGACGGTTCTAGAGATTCCTGACAAGGACAAACTGAATTCCAATCTGGTCAACGCCAGAGGAACGGCTCCGGAAACATTTACGGATGCCACATACACACCGCTCGTCGTTCTCGGCGGACAACGGGTGCCGGATACGAAGAACAACGATCCGGCTCAGTTTCTCGACAAACAGGGATGGGTATTCATCCTTCCCGAGCTCACCCTGGGGGTGGCTCCCGGAAATGGAAAATTCGGGGAGAATTTCCTGTTGGCAAGCGGATGCACGTTTTATCGCGACATACAGAAAGATGCCGGCCCGTTCGGGACGGGATTCGGGGTCGTGCGCGGGAAAAACTTTGAATTGTGGAATACGCATCAGATCTACTCGAGGTTAACCGGGCTCTACCAGGAAACCAAGAAAGAAGAGTGTTTTTATTTTATGAGCAATATTTCTGGAGTCGACAATGTGCAGCATTCGTCGATTCTCCGGCTGATGGGTACTCCGGACTCTCCGAGTCCGACTCTCGTGTTCGGCAATGTCCTGCGGAGCTATATCCTGGAGCAGGGGTTGCGGAAAAAATATGGTGCTTCACCGGCAGACTGTGCCTTTTTGCCGTATGTCAGGCGAGAACAGTTCGATAGCGCGTCCTGGACGGCGGGGCTGGATCCGGATTCCCAAAAAGTGCTCAGGGGAACCTGCAACGGCAATTGGGACACGTATCGGCAGGCCATGTCGACTCCGGTTTCGTCTGTGCCGTTCAATGAGGGGTTGGCTTTCTGGTTCGATCCCGATGAATATACCGGAAAAACGACTCCAAGAGCGATTCAGCCGAATTTCAAAACGGGAGTCATTCCGAAGCTTGGAAAGTCTTTGGAGTATGTTCCAAAACAGCCGGAAAACCTCCTCCTGGGGCAAAACATAGCTCTCTACCGGGATGACAGCCAGGTTTTTTCAGGAGAACTGGGAAATGTGCTTCCAAACGTGGGAAACTATTGTGTTTCCCGGTGTGGGCGGCAATTCGAGTCGGGAAAAATCTTGAAGGAGTATCTGACCGGGTTACGGAAGACCGGGATGAATCCGACCGGTTTTTACTATGTGAAAGGCTCGTTCGAATGGACGGAAGACTGGAATGAGCTGGCGGTAGGTGGAGTTGGCCTGGTGTGCGAAAAGGACGTCACGATCGTCGGCATGGTCAAACCAGCCCCGACCGGGGATCTTGCGAAGGAGTGTGTAAACAATCAGATATATTTCGTCAGCCTCGGCGGAGACGTCAACATCAATACCGGGAGGCGCATCGAGGCTGCCCTCGTGGCGGTCAAGGGAAGAGTCCGCTCATCGGGAGCGGGGATCGATGTTTGCGGATTCGTGGCCGCAAGGATCATGGAGCTTTCCGGGTTATGCAACTCGTCTCCGAAGGTTGTCCGATATGATCCCCGCTATGACTGGGCAGATTCGCAGGCGTATCGAAACGGGTTTCGAACGGTGCTGGAGAGACAGCCGATCGTCTTTTTCGCAAAACCAAACTGAGCGGGAGGAAACAATGATTTCATTCAAGAAATCTGTACGAATGAGTGCCCTGCTTTTGTTCGCAGCTCTCATTATTTTTCCCGCTATGACGGCTGCCGGCCCGGCGGCGGTTACGGTGGAGGCGCGCCTCGGTTCCGTAGGAACCGCGACTGAACTCATTCTTTGCCCTCTGCTCGGAAAACGGACCAGGGATCCGAACTGGATGTATCGAACGCTTCCCGATGGAAGCGCAAATCCGGCCTACCCGCCTGTCGTGCAGACTCCCGCGCCGGTTCTTCCGCCGCCGTCTCCCGTCCCGGCTGACTTGAGTCAGACCTGGACCTCCTGGAATATCGCTCAAAATGTGGCTGTCGATTCATCCGATCAAGAGGTTCCCATGGAAAAGATTTTGTTTGATTCGGTTGCGTCGACGACTGCCGCCTCCGGGGCCGTGGTGATCTACGTCGATTCAACCGATTCCTGCCCGCATCAGGACGCATACAGAGCGTATCTGACGTCCAAAGGGATCGCCTATACCCAGCTCGAGAGAAGGGCCACTCCGAATTACGAGGCATTGGTGGGGGGGTTGAATTATCTGTCTCCCGGTGGGGTGTCCATTCCTCTTCTTTTGATCAATGGCGAACCAGTCGTCGGAAAATGGAGGGCCAGTACCCAGGCAAGAATAGACATGCTCCTGAAAAAGCATGGATTGATTCCCTGAAAACTCAGCCCTGGCTGAAGGTAATAACGAGACTTGGCCGAATATGTGGAAAAGGATGAGACGATGAGCATGAACGCGGCTGTTTCCCGAACAAGGGTTCTGATTGCCTTGATTGCATTGCTTTTGCAGGTCTCGTTCGGATGGGCGGAAGATTCCGCTTTCTTCCCCAATCAGTGCGGCGGTGAGTCGAAACTGGGCGGCACCTGTTCAAGCAGGACGGATGTTTCCGAACCGGCTGGAACATGCGGGCATCGCCCCAGGCCAACCACGGAAGAACTCGTTTCGGACCCGGATCAGGGGATGAGCGAGAATGAAAGCACCTCTTCCGGTGGATCGGGTACCGTGGCGAAGAGCAATGGAACGGTCATCATGTACTGTCCGACCACCTGGAAATGCCCGACCTGTGAGGCCACGAAGGTTTTGTTCAGGGCCACCGGCGTCAAGTTCGAGGTCCATGATTATACGAAACATATGGACGTCGTGAAACGATATGGAAATAATGCCGTTCCCACGTTCTATTACAACGGGAAATATTATGCATACAATACAAACTTTACCCAGCTGAAGAGACTTCTGGGAATCGATGGCGCCGCCTCGTCGGGGTCGGCCGACAGCGCGTCGTCGTGCTCGAAGGATTCCACGGACTCGACCTGCTCTTCGGGGGGTGGAGAGTCAGAGATTGGGGCCACAACACAGATATACACAGAAGCGGAAATCGATTCACTGATTTCCCAGCTTGCCAGTGAGAATCTGGAAACCGTGCGGACCGCGATCGCCAACCTTGTAAAGGGTGGCGCCCAGTGTGTGGATGCGCTGGTCGCCGCGTTGCAGGACAATGCAAATCCGGCGGTGAAAAAATCTGCCGCCTATATTCTCGGCAAGATCGGCGGGGAAAAAGCCGTTCAGCCGCTGATCAAGGCGTTCGGCGACTCGAACTCAGCTGTCGTTCGTGAGGCGGAAATCGCTCTGGGCCGGATCGGGGAGAGTGCGGTGAGGCCGCTCGTGGCGGCAATGAAAGAAGCCGGCGAGAAAGGGCTGGATTCCACGCTGATCGCTGCCACGGCCGCCATGGTCGAAGTCGGGGTCAACGGCGTGGACACAGCCGTCGAGGTGCTGAGTGAGCTTGCCGCCTCCGGTTCCAAGACGGTGGTTGCCGCGGCCAAGTATGCCATCGAGAAGATAAACAAGCTCAAAAAAGATGAAACAACCACGACCACGGCATCTTCCGATACGGCGAGTGCGGACAGCTCTGCGAGTTCCAAAAGAAACATCACGGGGAATCAGTACTGGGTCGATTCCACATACACCGGAGGCACGTCCAACGGCAAGCAGGCAACTCCCTGGAAGACGATCGGCAGTTTGATGTCATACATCAAGAAAACCGGATTGAAACCGGGTGACTATGTTCACATCAAGGGCAGTTTCAAGGAGGGAATCGATATTTCCAGGGGGGCCAATGGCACCGCCGACAAACCCATCATATTGAGCGGCAGCTACGGGAACAGCAAGGCCAAGTTGAAGCATATTCATCTCACTGGCGCGAAATATGTCATTTTTGAAGATTTTGACGTGGCGCCTTATTCGGAACTGCCGTTTCACAAATACTATTATGAGAATTCCAAGAATTATAACTGGCCTTCGGGACTGGCCAAATATTTAAACTGCGTGTTTCTTGAAACAAACGTGAGCCATGTGACGTTCAACCGCCTCTATATGCATGACGGATGGCAAGGAGTTGTCCTGAATCCCGGTGCCAGCCATGTGACCTTCAACAATTCGGACATTTTCAGAACTTTCCTGGACGGTGTTCAGATCAGTGACAACACTTCCACGAACAACGATTATTTCAAATACATAGGCGGCTCCATCAAGGGAACGGGGTATAGTATCTGGAAGCGCTCCGGAAGGCACGGGGTCTATCTGTCGGGCGGCCATAACCATGAATTCAACGGCATTACGTTCGACGACAACTACGGCGGATGGGGGCTCAGCCTCCGAAGAGGCGGCGTCGTCGTGAGGAACTGCATCTTCAAACAATCGAAATCCACTGGCGCGCCGAATACGAAAGTCGGTGTGGCCTATTGCAATGAAGATCCGTCGAACGCTGGCTACAAAGTCTACATCTATAATAACCTGATCGTTGATAAAACCAGCTATTATGGATTGTATTTCGGCGGAGCCAATGACAAAGCCCCGAAGGATCCGCGTAATACATTTTATATATTCAACAATACATTTATTAATTGTACGATCAATATCGACGATTCATTGAAAATCAATGCCTATTTCTGGAATAACATCGTGTCTGCCGGAGGAAACAATAAAATCGTTTCAGGCGGAACGCACGGCTATATCAGCAACGGATGGATCAATGGAGCGCGTATTCCGTCTGGAGGAAGTTCGAAAACCGATGTAAAGGTTGATCCGAAGTTCGATGCGAATTATTTTACAAGCGTATCCGCCTATACGAACGGAGGAACCGCCACATTCGGCGGTCATACGGTATCTTGGGCCAAGAATGGCGTCGCCCCCGGCATCGGCAGGAGCAAGACGAAACGGTAACAAACACCATTCCTTGGACCCATCCCAAAACGAGTCAGTGCTAGAATCGCCATTGGAAAGCGGCGGTTGCCGTAACACAGGAGTGCGTGTTCAATGTCTGCCATACGTGGAATCTCGCATCTCTTCGATGGATTCGACTGGGCGAGCATTCGTGATTCTTGGGATGGGTTGATGAACGGAGCGCACCGCCATCGGTCTGGAGGGTTCATACTGATGGCGGTGTGCGTCCTTCTTGCGATCGTGGTGGTTCTTGGATTCACCTACAATTCGCTTATTCGTTCCGAGAGTCGGAGAGTGCATTGGCATTATTGGAACGAAAAAGTCGTGAAGGCGGCAGAAGGGGCGGGGGAAGAGGCATTTTCCTGGTTCCTGTCCCACCCGGCGCCTGAGGAAAACGAGCTCCTTGCCTTCCTGACGGATACGAAGACAATCACAGGCAAGGAGGGAATCGCGGGAAGCGAACTCGATCTCACGAAGAAACTGCCCTTCGCGAACCAGTTCGGAAGTGACGTTACCATCGAAGAATGCAGAATGACGGCAACCCGCGTTCATAACTTCTTCACCCCGGACGGAAAAGACGCTGAATGCCTGAAAATGCCGTCTTCACCGGATTTTTCGGCGAAGAACAACGGATATATCTTCCCCTATCCGATCGAGCGATACGGATTGCTGAAAGTATCGATCGTCGTTTCCGGGAAAAACGGAGTTTTCAGGAGAAGATACGAGGTCGTCCGGGAGTTCAAGATCGTGAATATTCTGCCTGAAATATTTGGACAGTTCACCCTGTTCGTGAAGGAGGCGAAGCCGGACAAAGGTGACTGGAACGGGCTGACATCACCGACCATTCGGGAAAAAGGGTTTTACAACAACGGTTTCGCCGACTCGGAATCCCCGTTTTCCAACCCGATGGTGTTGATTCACCATCCCGACGATGCCGTCCGTTCCGTCGCCCTGTCGGAGATCGGAGCTTCCGATGTCTCACCCAATTGGAATATCCCTGTGGACCCCACCTCGCGCGGGTGGGTGTTCGTAGGAGCAAACTGGTTCTGGCAGCCGTTCGCCGGAGCCATCACGAACGTCGAAGCCAGGTCTCCGGGAAAATCGGAAGCATTTCTCGGATCGGACTTCATTCTGTCGAACTACCAGATGAT
>MWAR01000003.1 GCA_002068715.1 bacterium ADurb.Bin374 | reverse complement strand
CGAAGGAGCTTGATCATGCAAAACCAGCGGGCCCGGTGTCGCACGGCGGTGCGTTGGGCTGTCGTGTGCCTTTCCATGCTGGGATGCCTGAATGATGGTTCTGCCTTCGCCGGCGTGTTTACCGATCTGTCCGTGACGGAACTGAGTGAGAAACGGCTCTGCCTGTTCGCCGGACAGGAAATTTCTGATATTTCCACACGGGTTATTGCAAGCGATGTTCTGGAAATCGATCTGCCCGACTGCACCTTCGCCGGGGGCCCGAAGATCGTTCTCGCGCCTCATGCGAAAATCAAGTTCCTCCGCATCAACCAGATCGGCCGACAGCCGGATATCGTCCGTGTCGCGGCCGTGTTCGAACCTGGACTGACGTTCGTTCCGAAACTCGAAAACAGGCGGCTCATTCTCGACCAGATCGGAGAAACCACGAAACGCCCGCTCGTGGCGCCTCTGAAGCCGATTCCGCTTCCTCCCAAGAAGGAGTTTGCTCCCGAGAAGCCCGCGGGATATGTCGCGGAGAAACTTCAGGAGCCCATCACACTGAAGGTACAGGAGCCTGTTCCGTCGAAGCCGAGGGAATTCGTGGTTCCTGAAAAAGCCGTTGAACCCGTTCCCGAAAGACCGAGAGATATCGTTCAGATCGCTCCGCCCAGGGCCGCCCCGGAAATGCCGCGCGCGGCCATTTCCGCCGCTGAACGCGATTTTCTCGACCAGAAGGTGAGCATCCAGTTCGAGCAGCAGGAGCTGACGACCATTCTCGATGCGCTGGCCCAGAAATTCGGTCTTCGTGTCTTCGCTGATGGCGGCGTGAAAGGGAAATACACCGTTCATGCCGTAGACATGCCGCTCAGGGAAGTTCTCAAAAACCTTCTGTTGCAGAAGAACTTCCAATATACTCTACGCGGAAAAGACCTGACGGTCATTTCGCTTGGCCAGCACGCCGATCGCGTTGCCCGGGAACTCCTGTTCAAGGATCTCGGCCTGAAGGATGCATTGCAGACGCTATCGAAAATGATGAACGTCAACCTCATCATTCACGAAGCCGTCACGGACAAGAGCGTCAACTTCTATGTCGAGAATCTCAGCCTGGATGAGCTTCTCGAACTGCTCATCTCGACGAACGGCCTGGTGATGAAGCCTCACAACGAAAATACCTACATCATCATGGCCAAGGAAGAGGCGAAGACGTTCGGCAATAAACAATACAGAACGTTCAAACTGGTGAACGCGAAACCGGCCGAGGTCATCAGCATGATCACCGGCAGCAAATCGCTTTCCGAAAAAATCGATACCGCCAACATGGCCGTGAACGACCGCATCAATGCCCTGTCGGTCTACGAAACGCCGGAAAACCTCGACCTGATTGCCAAGGTCATCGAAAACGTCGATGAGAAGCTCAAACAAGCAGTTATCGAAGTCAAGCTGCTCGAAGTGAACCGCTCGTTTACCAGGGAACTGGGAATCGATCTCAACAGTGGGAACGGCGTCAATGTCAATGTTCCTGATATCACCAGGATTCCGACCTCCTATGCCCTTGGAGCGCGTCTGGTGATGCTCGAAAACGAGGGCAAGGCGAAGGTGCTGTCCAGCCCCAAGATCAGGGCCGTACATAACAAGAAAGCGACGATAAATATCGGGAAAAAGATTCCCGTGCCGTATTTCCGCTATGAAGTCGCTTCGACGACGTATCTGGGCTACGTTCCTCAGACATACAAGGAATATCGCGATCTCGACACCGGCATCCAGCTCGACGTCACGCCGGAGATTTCCCATGACAACGAAATCAGCCTGGACATCAACCTCAAGATCGATGAAGTCGTCAAGATCAATGATGATGGTCAGCCGACGCGTGACAGCCGAAGCACGCACTCGTATATCCGTGTGCAGGACGGCGAAACGGTTGTGCTGGGTGGCTTGATCACGAGCCAGAACACGACGGACACCTCGAGCCCGGCACTGATTAACAAAATTCCTCTCTTGAAACGCCTGACCAGCAAGACGAAAAATGTGAAGAGCGATGTCGAGATGATCATGCTCGTCACGCCGCGGCTCGTGAATCTTGACGAAGCCGATGAACAGACGGCGGAAAAAGCCGAGCTCGTCGTTCAAACCCGGAATTGAGACAGAGGGTCGCTATGAAACGTCTGAACATGCTGATGTGCGGGCCGAAAAGGGAATCCAGAATCATTGATTCGCGTGGATTCAACCTCATCGAAATGATGGTGGCCGTCATCATCGTCTCGACGCTCCTTCTCATCGCTGTCAGGGAGTATGGAGACTATATCCTTCGAGCGAAGATCACGAAAGCGCAGGTCGATCTCGAAGAGCTGGCCAAAGCGATCAGAATGTATAATACGAAGGAAGATCGTCCATTCAATATTGCTACATTTACAAACAATGAATTGGGAACCTTTATCGGTTCCTACCTTGAAAAAGAACCCCCGTTCGACCCGTGGGGAACTCCCTACCGGCACAACGACGAGATGGGGATAGTTTATTCGGTCGGGCCCGACGGACTGGATTCCCAGAGGCATACCATGCCGAATTTCCCGTCCGATGATATTGTCGTAAGGTATATACCGGAAGAATTTTTCATCACGAAGGTTGAATATGTCGACGCGAACCGAAATATTCGCATAGATTTCGGTGACAGAATCGACATTTTCTTTTCCAGGCCGGCCAAGATGACAAATGTTTCGGTATTCGACTTCATCACCAATAATCCAGAGAGAGCTCTCGGGAGCGCGATCGTATCGAGTTCTCAGAAGGGAAATATTCTCTCCTTCCTCTTTGCCGCCCCGGTACCCCCTTCTATCACCATCGGAGAAACGACAATCCGGCCCAGGGATTTCATCGACTCGATCGTCGATTGTTCCCCGCAGCCGCAGCCCTTGCGTAAACATGACGAAATATTGATCCAAAGTAGAAGAATGTAGTTAAAAAAAAGAAAAAAGATTATTTTCATGCGGAAAAAATCCTCTGTGCGGTATAACAGCCTCGCGTTGTGAGCGCGGGGATTTTTCTATAGAGAAGAGGGAGAGCCTCATGAAAATCGATTTATTAAAATTTAAGCGGGTACAGTGCTTGCTTAAATAAATATAGATTTATTTCGAAACGTAAAACATCAAGTCCGACGACAAAGGATTGAGTTCTTTGACAAAAATATGAAAAAATTTCTGGAAAATATGTAAAATGTACGTATTCTTTGGCGGTATGATTACTGTCGATGGTATGATAGTATTGCGCGAAATCTGATCTGAATGGGGCTTCCATGAGACTCTACCCGTGTTTCATTCGTGGCTGGACCCGAGGGTTTACCTTGATCGAGCTGCTTGTTGTGATCGCGATCATAGCTATCCTGGCAGGGGCTGCCCTCCCATACGTACAGTCCTATGTTCTCGAAAGCAAGATCAGTAAAGCGAAAGCCGATCTCGAAGAAATCGGCCGCGCTATCGCCATATACGAAACACGGGAAAAGGGGTACACGGCATCGGATGTCTCTCTGCTCACGGGGCGATATCTGAACAGGTCGCCGATCGACCCCTGGGGGCGCCCCTTCATCGTGGCAACACACGCTGGAACGGTTTACTCCTCCGGCCCCGACAGAAATCCGGCCACTCAGGATGACAACGTGTTCTATATGTATCAGCCGCTTCTGGCTCTCGTCAGGGCCAGGTGGGTTGATGCCAACCAGACAGGCCGCGTCGATGCGCAGAATACCCCGGATTACCTACTGCTCACGTTTTCCCGGGTCATCAACGACAAAGCTCCGGGTGCGAATGTGAAAAGTCCGTTGAATTTCTCTTTCAGCAGCATCCCCGACGAACAAATCGAGGAACTCTTCGCCTGGGACGACGTGGCAACCATGCCTGACGGAAAGGGACTTGTCGTACCCCTTGCGACGTCGGCTTCCATGATCTTCACGCCGGGAAACGATACGGTGGCGGTAAGATCGGAGAATACGCTTTTTGATACGTCGATTTTTCAACGAAACAGGTGCATTTCGAGTCAGCCGGTAATCATCAAGGCAGAATAAGAAATAGTATTTACACATTCCGAAGGAGAATTGGGTATGAGACGGGGCTTTACACTGATCGAACTGTTGGTGGTCATCACGATCCTGGCAATACTGGCCGGCGCCGCGATGCCGTATGTCCAGTCCTATGTCGAAGAGTCGCGTCTGGCCAAGGCAAAAGCGGACCTCGAAGAAATCGCACGGGCCCTGACGGTCTATGAGACCAGAGAAGGAGAATACACGCAAGGCGACGTGGCGATTCTCACTGGTCGCTATCTGAACAAATCCCCGATCGACCCATGGGGGAAGGCCTACCGGGTTGCCACCGACGAAGGTATCGTCGTTTCCTGCGGTCCAGACCGCAGTTACGATGCGAAGGACGACAACCTGTTTTATCCCTACCAACCGCCTTTGGCACTTGTTCAGGTGAAATGGGTCGACAAGAACAACTCCGGCGCCGTCGATACGCAAAACGTCAGTGATGAACTGCATCTTACTTTCAGCCGGAAACTGAGTTGTTCCACGACTGATATTTTAAACAACCTTGCCACTTGTTTTGCGATTTCCACTGATGGTGTAACAAAGGCCGACATTCCTGCGGTAGTTGACAATTCAGGAAATGTGGTCAGGATGGTCGCCTCTCGAAATGTCATATTGAATGTCAAAAAAGATAGTAATAATGTGTTTCTCGTCGGTAGCAGCACAATTGAGGTGAAACAAGGTCACGCTACGCTGAAGGATCTGAAGAAAGAGGATCCGAATTACTGTATCTCTGACCAACCTGTTGTCATTCTTCCTCAGTAAGTATCTCATACAGGAGAAATAGGATATGAAACGCGGTTTTACCTTGATCGAACTTCTCGTCGTAATCACGATTCTCGCGGTCCTTGCAGGCGCCGCCATGCCGTATGTCCAGTCATACGTCGAAGAAGCCCGCCTCGCCAAGGCCAAAACCGACCTCGAGGAAATCGCCCGCGCTCTCATGGTCTATGAAACGCGAGAAGGCGAATACACCTCCGGCGACGTCTCGATTCTCACCGGCCGCTACCTGAACAAGGCCCCGATCGATCCCTGGGGCAAGGCATATGCCGTGTCGACTTCGGCCGGCTATGTTTTCTCCGGCGGGCCAGACAGAGATCTTGGTTTGATCAATACCGACAAAGCAAATGACAATATCATGTATTCATATCAGCCCCCGTTGGCCCTCGTTTCAGTGAAGTGGGTCGATAAGAACAACTCCGGCGCCGTCGATTCCCAGAACGTGAACGACGAGCTTCATCTCTTATTCAGCCGCAAGCTAGCCACGAGCGACAATTTAATTAAGCTTATGACTTCCAGTGATACACTTGCAGAAGCTGTGCTTGCATCTTGCTTTGCCATCACAAGCCAATATGGCTCGGATAAGATTGCCAAAATCATTCAGGTAAAAGAGGCCAGCAATGACGTCAGAGTTATTGCATCGAGAACGATTGTTCTCAAGGTCAGCAAGTATGCTTCATCCGAACCTTTTGCGGTGGGTTCAGATACGGTTAGCGTTCTGGACAATCACAAAACGCTGTATGACCTCGCCAAAGACAAGAATGCTTGTATCTCGAACCAGCCCGTTGTGATTCTTCCCCAGTAAAATCAAGTCTGAGTTCAATAACCAGTACGTTTTATTTATATAACAGGAGGAATATTATATGATACGCAGACACGGTTTCACTCTGATCGAGCTGTTGATTGTCGTCACGATCATCGCCATCTTGGCCGGCGCAGCGGTTCCCTACGTGCAGGACTACGTCGAGCAGGCTCGCGTCGGCAGGGCAAAAGCCGATCTCGACGAGATCAAACGGGCCATCATGTTGTATGAGGTTCAGTATGGACCCTACACGGGCGGTACTATTGCCAGCCTCGTTGGGCCTTTCCTGACAAGAAACATTCCCGACCCCTGGGGAAATGCCTATACCGTCAGTGATAGTAAGTCGACGGTATTCTCATCGGGACCTGATGGCGTGAACGGAGATACAGCAAAAGATGCAGATAATATTTCTGTGGAATTTCGCCCCAGGATGGCAGTCACGCGTGTGACCTTTAATGACGCTGACGGCGACGGTTTTGTCAGCAGTGGTGATAGTTTTTATCTCAAAACATGCCGTCCCGTTTCTACTCCTGCCGTGACCGCTACGGGGTTAAAATTTAAGAATAATGGAGTCGAGATAACTCCTATTGGAAGCCCAGAATTTGTTGGCAATATTATCAAATTTCCGATTAGTGGCGCGATTTCAACGACATACTCGATTAATAAGTCAACATTGGAGATCGGTGCCGATAACACAATTAAAGATTTGAATGAAACCTCGGCTCGAACCGATGTGCTCAAAGTCCTGCTTGATTGAGAATAAGCAAAACCGGCCTCCGGGTGGAGGCCGGTTTTCGGTCCATGGTGTAAATTCTCGGTATGATAAGCGTTGATGTGTCTCTTTCGACGCCCTAAGTATGGGGATCACTTCATAGGAGAGCGTGACATGAAAACCAGAGAAGGCTTTACACTTATTGAATTGCTGGTTGTTGTCACGATCATCGCTATTTTGGCCGGGGGAGCGGTTCCCTATGTTCAGGATTACGTTGAGCAGTCGCGCGTGGGACGTGCGAAAGCGGATCTCGATGAAATAAAGCGCGCGATCATGTTGTATGAATCCCAGTATGGAGCATACACGAGCGATACCGTTGCGAGCCTCGTTGGGCCGTTCCTCGTCAAGATCACTCCCGATCCGTGGGGGAGTGCGTATATGGTAAGCAATGCGAGTTCCACGGTATGTTCGCTCGGGCCCGATGGAAAAGTCGGTACGGGGGATGAGATCATCGTGGACTACCGACCTCGTATGGCAGTGACGCGGGTTTTCTATTTGGATGTGAACGCCGATGGACTGGTTGGTCCCGGTGACGCATTACATATTCACGTCTGCCGTCCGGCCTCGGCCGTCGCTCTCACGAATTCCGGATTGACCGTACCTGATGCAGGCGGATCCGTATTGTCGACTTCCGGTGTGTGGGTGAATGACAAAACGGCCAGTTTCACGTTCCAAACAATTGGTACGAATTTTAAACCTGGTTCGAGTACGCTGAGTATCGGCACTGCCAACGTGCTCTATGATAGGAATTCGACGGCAGCTCG
>MWAR01000002.1 GCA_002068715.1 bacterium ADurb.Bin374 | reverse complement strand
TGGACGAGATCCGCTGGCGGTTCCGGGGTGCGCTCCGGAGGAACGGTGAGCAGATCGAGCGGTGGAAGTTCTGCTTCGTGATGGATTTCCGATGTCGGCGCGGCGACTTCATTGAGATTCTTGAGATCGCGGTCGATTGGGTGTGTGTCGAGAGAGACCGGAGCGTCCGTTTCGGCGTCATCGAGCTCGACATCGACGATGACCTCTTCTCGAGAATCGGAATCCGTTGAAAGATTCAATGGCTTCTGATGAATTTCAGGATTCTGGAGAGGGAGCGTCGAATCCGCGGAGATCACGGACTCGCGGGCATACGAGGATGGATCCGTGATGACATCCGGTTCGGTCGGAATCGGATGTGCCCGGGGAGTCGGCATGCAGATTCCGGTGGAAAGATCCTGAATGTGAATCTGGAACGTGCAGGCGGCAGGAACCGCGAATCCAGTCGCGTTCTCTTCTTTGGAAGGCTGAGGTCGTGGCTCTTTTGTGGCGTCCGTAACCGGGGTAGGGGAGGGGGCCTGGTCGACCGGCGGGATATTCGATGGGTTGTTATCACACACCGGAGATGCCGGGGAAAGGGTCGACCGTTTGGAAATCTGGGCGTCGGTCGCCGTGCAGCCGTCGACCGTTATATCGAGGGGAGAATTTCCGGCGGTCGTCGCTGGAACCATGTCGGATTCGAATGTGAGAAGCTTGCCGATGGCTTCCCGCGCCTCATCGAGCGGCGGCGGTCTGAGCATCGTCATCAGGGAGCGCCCGGCGAGGGTGAGGACGGTGACGGTGCTCCTGAATGCGTCGATGGCCATGCCGAGAAGCGTGAGTGAGGCTTCCCAGGCCGCCGAAAGCGCCCTCAGGATGATGCGACCGACCACGATGCCGGCCATGAGAAGATCCTTGTATACGATATCGAGGGCGAAAATGACGGAGGCCATGAAGAAGAAGGCGAACAGCACCGTCGTGGGGACGTTGCCGAAGTGTTTTGCGACGCTGCCAAAGGCAAGGGTTCCGAGTTTTCCGCCCTCCAGGCCAAGAAGGCCGAGACCAAAGATCATGGCTGAACTGCAGCCGGCAATCCGGGTGTTCAGATTGTCGAACGATCGGTCGAGAAAGCGCTGGATACCCCACACCCCAACGAACGTCGGAACGATATAGACGCCCAATCCGAAATAGACGGAGAGCGAAGTCACGGCTGTCAGCGCCTTCGACGTGTTCAGATAATGAAGAAGAGAAAGGGAGAACGCGCTGGTTCCGATCAGAACGAGACCGATGGCTTCATTCCGCTGGCGGGACGTTACAATGATCTGATTCTTCCCGGTAGGAAGATGCTGTTTTCTCGGACCACCCGGCTTCCTGGGAGGGCGACCGTCAGAAATGAGGATTCTCTTGGCTTTCATGAAGCTGCTCCGGAAAAAAGAACGTCGGTGCGGGTGATCGGCCGGACGAGGGTGAGAGATTTCAGCAGAAATCTAATATTTTGCCCACTGCGAAAAAACAGAGGATGCAAAAAATTTCCCCGTAAACTCCCGGTGGGCCGTCCACGTGGAGGGAAAACAACACTCTCGACCATGATTGCCTCCGAAATCGGACCTGATATCTTTCTCGTATGTATATCGGCAATTTCCTCTGGAAAGGAGAGAAAATTAGAAAAGGAGTATTGCCCTAAATATGATGAGATTAATATCTAAGTATTATTGTTGTCATGAATTATGTTATCACCAACGTGATTGGTAAAGCGATATTTTTTGACCTTCACTTACTGGTGTGATAGAATGCCTCATTCATCCTTAACTTTTTCCAAGGAGTTAACTTCTCGTATGCCTATCATTGCCAATGATCTCCGCAGAGGAATGATCATTCATTTCAATAACGAGCTTTGCCAGGTTGTCGAAGTCGAGTTCGTGCGGCCGGGAAACTGGCGGGCCATGGCTCAGACCAAATTGCGGAGTATCAAGACAGGCGCTATTTTCCAGCAGCGGTTCAGTACAACCGAAAAGATCGATGATGCGCAGGTCGACACTCGCACGATGCAGTATCTGTACTCGACCGAGCATCTCCACACGTTCATGGATATCCAGAACTATGAGCAGGTTGAAATGAACGATGATTTTGTCGGCGATGCCAAGCGATTTTTAAAGGAACAGATGGAAGTCGTCGTAAAGTTGTATGAAGGTCGCCCGATCGGCCTCGAACTTCCGTCCTCTGTCGAGCTGAAAGTCGTTGAAGCGGCGCCGAATGTCCGTGGCAACACGGCAAGTGGCGGTGGAAAACCTGCAACTCTCGAGGGCGGCCTCGTCGTGAACGTACCGTTTTTTGTAGAATCCGGTGATATCGTTCGCGTTGATACCCGGACGAGCGAATACCTGGAACGGGTTACCAAATAGTTGATATAAAGAATCCGGCCTATCAGTAAATTGATAGACTGCAGGTTGCTTGACTTTTGTTCTTTTTTAAATACTCTATTGTCCTGTCCGTTATTTCCTTCCACAGGGGATAACCTTTGTTGAAACATCAACGAGTGAAGGGAGCCTATTTCCTTTTCACTCTCGGATTCCTCCTCGTGTTTTCGAGCGGCTTTTTTGCCTTCCTTGCCTGGGATGGCCCAGGATTCCAAGGATCGCTGGCCGCTCTGGAACAACCTGTCACCCCTCCCTCCCTTGATTCTAAAGTGGGGAAGTCTGGTGTGACCAAGCTGCATGCCAGTGCAAAGCCTGCGGCAACTCTGGAATCACCCGAATCTCAGCCCCAGGCTGCCGTTTCTGACAAACCTGTGGCCCCGTTGGCGCCCCCGCCCACTGGTGAGGCGAAGCCGGCGAGTCGGCAACAACCCCCTTCCGATCTCCAAGGCATGGAAGCAAAGACGGTTCTTTCCAAGACGGATGTTTCAAAGAACAAAGATGATCAAACAGCATCGTCTTCGGGGCACGGCGTGCAGAACGAGAAGAGCAATGGTGCTGTGAAAGAAGCAAAAGCGTCTTCGGTTAAGCCGAAGATGAAGACCAGAAAGGTTCGTCGGACTCCCCCGCCTGTCGTAGATGAAACACAGGTCCCTCCAGAATGGAACTGGTTTGCTACCCCTCTCAGAGTTTCAATGAATGACCATAAAGTCGAAATAGTCTCTGAGGCTCCATTGCCCTCATCTGATGTTCCCCAATCGGTGGTCCTCCCCGCTGAAAAGGCGAAGAGTGAATCCGAAGAACCATCGAAAGACCGGGAGATCGTCCAGAAATCCGACGTGACAACTGAGCCTGCAAAAGAGGCCGAGGTGGCCTCTTCCGTCGTTCCGTTTACAACCCTCGATGAGTCAGAAGCCTATGCGGAGCGTCTGAACAATATTCTCGCCCGCCTCCAGGAACGCCGTGAAAAGCGGGCTGCTGAAGCAAGCGCTCATGCACTCGTTCTTCCAAGC
>MWAR01000001.1 GCA_002068715.1 bacterium ADurb.Bin374 | reverse complement strand
GTTGTATATCGAGTATAATGCCGCGTTCGCGGATTTCAAGGAATTAACAGACCTGTGGGAAAGGTCGTATAGAAGCAAGGATATCATGACGGGGTACTACGAGACAGATTTGCAGACATTTCTGACGTTTCTGTCGAGGCAAATTGGCATATGAGAGAATTGGGCGGGAAAACCTGTCCCAAGAGTGGGAATGGCGAGATTAGTGGGTTGGGGTGGTGGACTCGGAGGCGGTTGCGGCGCTGCGATCGGGAAGAATGAGATTAAGACCAATGCCGGTTCCCAGGAGAGCCCAGAAGACGGGAGCGACAGACACCGTGCTGTCGTTGAATACGCCAGTCATAAGATATCCGCTGACTGCAGCAACAATACACACACCATAGATTTCTTGAAATTTTTCGAATTCAGCCTTCCAATAGCGGTAAATTGCTTGAAAAATATACACACCATACAAGCCAAGCATGACAAGAAGGGAAATTCCACCAGTATTGATGCCGATCTGCAAAAACATATTATGGGGTTTATCATATCTCATCATAGGCTCAATCCCTGCCTTGAGCTTCCCAAGATAATCATCCTGAGGGAAGTGAAACAGGAACATATCCGGTCCATATCCGAGGGCAAGAGCGTCCCAGAGCAACGGAAGGCTTCGTGACCATACGAATCCTCGTGTAGACGCAAATCGTTCACGTCCCTCGAAGCCATATCGCTTGATTTCACGAAAACGAACAGGCCGCAACCGATCATCGATGAACATGAACCCATGCTTGGTATGAACGAGATTGATCGTCCTACCGAATCGAGAAATCTGAAATACGTTCGATTCGGTCGCAACCCCTACGGTGAAGCCGAAAAATTGCCCCTTTGGAAATATCAGCTGTTGTCCGGCCCACTCGAACGGAACAATTTGCCCCTTCCGGTTCCAAAGCTCGAAGTTACCGCCATTGAATTCACAGTGCATCTGCTCACTGGCAAAAGAGAGATCAAAAGAATTCGTCGCCAGTTTCAGATCTTTGAACTCTTCTGCAAATAACGGCGGTTTTGCAAGATGGCGGGTAAAATTATTGAATAACCGCAGAGAATCTGGAGTCTTCAGCGTAATATAATCCATCCAACAGGCAATGACCCCATACGACAGAAGCAGCAATACAATAAGCCTTTTATTCTCCCACAATCGACGTCGGCCAAGCAACAGAATGACGAGATACGATACTACGGTCCCAATTATTCCAGCCCTCGATCTGCTGCCCAACAAATTCACATAAAAAAGCAGATTCAGTGCAAAAAAAAGCCAATACCTTCTGCCTCGGGCAAACCAAACCAATCCGAAACTGATACCCAAGAGAATTGCCATGTAACTGCCAACATAATTTTCGTTCGGGATAGTCCCATAGATAACGCAATTTTTCACCCTGAAGCTCAGTGATTGAATTCTGTCCTCGACAGCTGCAGGCATCAGCAGCTGTTGTCCCTTGGTTGTTCTGAAGGGATCATGATTGATAAACTGAGCAAATCCGATGATCCCCATAATGAAACCACCCACAAGGGTGCATGTGATCAATTTTCTGGGAAAGGTCGGCCATCTCGCCTCATTCATGCACATAAAGGTAATGGCCAAGTAGGACAGGAGAACAAGTGTGCCTTCATAACGCCCTGGCGCGCCTTCCAATGCCTGCCATGGCCGCGTAGAAAAAGCCGTCGATGCGATCACAAAAAATGCAAATATCGAAAGCGGAATAGAATACCACGTTCTCAAACGTTCAGAAAATCTTCCAAGGGAACCGATCAAGCCAATCGCAACTAAGAGTATGATCCAGCGAGAACGATAATATGAAAAGAAATCAAACGTCTCAGCCTCTCCTGTCCAGAACTCCCGAATTTCAGGACTGTTCACCACAATCCGCAAATACATGCAAAGAGGAATGAAACCTACAAGCAAGAAAAGGGCACCCCACACCCAACCGTGCCACGAGATAGAAAAACGTTCCTGCCTGCTTCCGGTCTCGAATTCCATGAGGCGATAATAGCATCAGATCAGGAGAACTTCAAGAATGAGCGTCTCACGAGCGGAGGGTGATCAGGTAGGTGTTGGTGATGGTGACGGGCATGGTGGCGCGGGTCGAGGTGAAGTCGATGCTGACGCGGGCTTTGCGGGACGGTTCGAAATAGTCGAAGACGATCTGGTCGGAAAGCAGGTTGCCGAAATATGCCCACTGCATCGTCGTGCCGAGCGTCGGGTCGGCGGGGACCCAGCCTTTTCCCTTGAAATACACATCCACCCAGGCGTGTCCGATGTTCGTCTCTTTTCCGATCAGGTCGGCCTTCACGAGGAAGCCGGTCACCACGCGGGCAGGGAGCCCTCGGCGGATGCAGAGGGCGGTGAGGAGCCAGGAGAATTCGGTGCAGTCGCAGGCGTCGGGGTTCGCCAGCGCCCAGTCGACACCGTGCTCCTCGAAGTTCTCCCGATAGGTGAGGCCACGGCCGATCGCGAGATAGGCGTTCTGGAGGAAATTGCCGTTCTCACGACGAAGCCGCCTGTCGAGGGCATCCAGTCCTGCGTTCTCGAGCGAGAGCCGTTCGTCGCGTTTCAGGTCCTCCAAGTCTGGTTCAGAAACGGGCTGGAACGGGCCGCGACTTCCCAACCACGCCCGGCGTTCAATATCATATACTATTTTTAGTTTGACGAGCCCGTTTCTGATGCCTTCGACGCCCTTGATGCGGATCCGGCCGTCCGCATCCGGTGCCGCGGGCTCGACATCCGACTCCCGGCCGTCCGCGACGACGGAGACCTTCTCCAGCAGCACTTTCTGGAAGCCGGCGATCTGCGGCGGAAGGCGAATGATGAAATCGAGCTTCTGCAGCGCCGAAGGGTCGCCGACCTGGACGTTGACGGTTTCGACCAGTCGGTATCGCCGATCTCCGAGTGAAAACGCGATCCGTTCCAGCACCTGGCGGTTCATGATGCCGGGAAATCGTCGCAGAGCGGCATCGATGGCCTCGGCGAGGCCGTCGATCTGGCCGGCATAATACCTGGCACGAAGCCAGGCATCGTGGACAAAGCCTTCCCTGTCGCGGTCTAGCACCGACTGATAGGCCCGGATGGCCGGCACGTAGTCGCGCTTCGCCAGCAGGAGATTTCCCAGGAGATACTGGGGATACGGATCGTCTTTGATCAGGGGCGCCGCTGTTTTGAGGATTTCCAGCGCACGGTCGGGAAACCCGGCTTTTTCCCAGGCCTGGGCGAGAGCGACGGAAAGACCGGGATCATTTCCGTTGCGCCTGTGAGCCTCTTCCAGAAAGGGAATCGCATCAAGCGGCTGTTTCAGCTTATCGAGCAGGGTGATGCCTGCGGCATACGGCGCGTGGTAATCCCTGTCGTCCCGCGCCATCATCTGGAGCGCCGCCTCGTACATTTCCCCGGGACGAGTTCCATCACGCTGGAGAGCGAGAACCAGATTACCCCATGTCCCCTTTTCATGGGGATCAACTTCGGTCGCACGCCGGAACAGTTGTATAGCCTCACCTATTCTTCCTTCTTCCAGTGCCCTGATTCCGTCATTATTGTACTGCACGCCTTCATTGTGCCTGCCGACGTCGTCTGGGTTGCCGTCATCGGGCTTCGGAAGCGATGGCAGAGCCAGTTGGGGCGGAGCAGGCGCCGCCGGCGTGGCCGGAAAGAACCTCGAGGCAATCTCGTCGGCCGAAAGCGCGAACACTGTCGCGGAGAACATCGTCAGCAGGGCGAATGCAAGCACGCCCGCTCTTCTTCTTCTTCGCATCATGGATCGAAGCCTCACACCGTCAGCCCGAGTCGTTCGAGCAGGGTTTTGAACTCGGCATCGGAGGGAACGCCGAACGTCACGCTCCTGCCGTTGAAGGTGAAGTATGGAAACAGCCCCAGCGCTTCGGAACGGTCTTTCGAGAGAACCACGATTTCGTTCGCCGGCAGATCGAGGCCGGGGCGTTCCGCGGCAGAGAGCGCGCACGGGCGGGGACCGGAGAGATTCAGAAACGGTTCGCGCGCTCCGGGCGGAAGTTTCAGGACGATCGGATTCTGGAGGATTCCCTTGCATGCCACCAGCAGGGCAGGAAGTCCTTCCGCAACCTGCTGCAAGCCTTCTCCTGCTTCATTCGGGGAGGATTTCAGAAACTCCGTCACATCCCG